>JAUSGO010000018.1 GCA_030649025.1 bacterium
TCCGGCCTGGACTCTGTGGGATTTTTTCCGACAGAGCCGCTTATTGTCGGAGAGGTCCAAAATGATTCTCCGGCCTCCCGCGCGGGTTTTGTGCCCGGAGACGAAATCCTTGAAATCGATGGCGTTTCTCTTCCATCCGCGTGGAGCTTCCGAGAAGCGATGCAAAAACTTAATGGCAAGAACGCGGACGTGCTTGTGCGAAGAGATAAAGCCGTGCTCCATTTGGCGGCCGCGGCCGCGTATAACGAAAAAGAGAAAGTGTGGCAGGTTGGTCTGATATTCCACCAGGACATTCTGGAAACGAGCTTGCCGCCACGCCAGGCCCTGAAGGCCTCTTGGCACGTAAATACGGGCATCATCAAAACAAGCTCTTCGTTCATTCGCGGACTTTTTGCAGGAACATCTTCGCCGACGCTCATGGCCGGACCCATCCGCATCGCCAAGATGTCCGGAGAGGTCGCGCAACTTGGCGCACTCCAGCTTCTGGCATTCGCGGCACTCATCAGCACAAGCCTCGGCTTCATGAATTTTCTGCCGATTCCCGCGCTTGATGGAGGAGTTATGCTTGTTCTTCTTATCGAGATGGTTCTGCGAAGAGATTTTGGCCTGCGTTTCAAGATAGCGCTTCAATACGCCGGCACGGCGTGCATCCTGTTTCTTGCCGCCTTTGCGATTATCAACGACTTGGGCGTGTCCGAGCTATTCTTCCCGATGCTGATTCTGGGCATCATCTGCTTCCTCCTTTTTCGCTTCGGTGCACGCATTCTGAAAAGAAAGAATGAATGAATCGCCGCGCAAAAATAAAGTCCCCATTCCAAACCAATGCCGTCTCATCAGAGACGGTATTTTTATTCCGTCTATTCTCAAATTCTTGAGAATTTAAGAATAGATTTTTTAACCGAGTCGAGTGTCCGAAACAAAAAATGCATGGCGAATCATGCATTGATATCTTGTCCAGCTTGGGACTAGCCGCGGTATACCGGAGCTTCTTTGGTTTGCAATCTCAATCCGGCGGCGCCGGCCTGCTGCATAAGTTTTTCGAGTTTTTCAGTAAACCCGTCGGGAACGGAGCCAATCTCGAAAGGGCCCGTAAGGTAGCCAACACGCGTACCCGTCAGAATATCGCTTAGGCTCATACTGCGAGTTTGTACGTGTCCACTTTTCGTAAACTCGCCGTTCATCACGTCGTCCACAAACTCCGCCGGTGCTTTCCACCCATGGTCGGCGACATAGTGAAGGATCATGTCCGGCATGACCCAGCGATGTCCGTTGGCGAACGTCAGATTGACGTCTCCGGAAGAATTTCTTTGGAACCGGTTCTTCGCTTGCGTCTCGGCCGTACAGTACTCGCAAACATGAAAACCCATATACACCCCCGGTGAATTAACTGGTGGCGCCCTGAACAATGAGCGCTATCACTAAACTCCACCAAAAATCCATGTCAAAGACCCAATAACAGAAAACGAACGCCAGGAATCCCATTTATGCCTCCATCCAATCGGATTCAATCGTAAACAAATAATAATACACCCTTGCATGATAGTCAAATTTCGTAGTGGCGGGGGCGGGTTTGCTGTGTTGAGATTCTTACTCCAAAAGCCCTTCGGGAATCGTATCATATACGTTTCCTTCAAATCGCACGTCTTGTGCAACGGGGTGCGACAACGCGTCTTCCGCAAAAACGCCGTAGTAATTATTCGCAAACAGCGTATCGGTAATTATGGGGCTCGACGCGCTAAGATACAGCCCCGCTTTTGCGTTTCTGCCGAATGTTAAGTGCGTAAAAGAAACAGTTCCCGTTGCAGAATTTGCGAGCGTGAATCCTTGCGACATGCTGTCGGTAAATTCCACGTTTTCAAACGTAAGCGATGTGGGACTATCGGCCTCAACCATCGTCCAGGTAGACGGAATGCTGTTCCGCGACCCGCCGCCATAATGGATGTTTGTATATGCAAAATCTCCGCTTGATGATGGTGAAAACGATATTGTATACCACGACCCCGCCACCGGCAAAGTGCTCGTTGCGTCCCCATTGGTATCACCGCCCGCGCTATCATCCTCAAGCGCCGTGAACGTGATGGGGTCATTTGCGGTTCCTCGGGAAATAATAGAGCCGTATATGGAAATATTCGCATTATTTCCGCCGCGCATTTTAAGCGCTACACCCGGTTCGATAGTAAGCGCTACGGAACTCGGGATGGAGAAATTATTTAAAATATACGGGTGAGTATCTTTGGTGAGCGTGCCGGATGTGGTCATACTGCCCTGAAGACTTATGCCATATTCCGCGGATGACTCGATGGTATTTCCGCGGAACTCACCGACGGTGTCTTGGAGCAAGAATGGGGTCTGCGTGTTGCGGATAACATTATCGCGCACCACGGGCGTTACGCCGCAAAACATCATGCCCCTTGCCGCCCCATCAATAACGTTTCGTTGCATATCGGGCGAACCTCCGGAGACAAGAATGGCCTGCCCGCCGAACTGCTCGCAAGGAACGCTCACATGCTCCACGGTAAACCCGGAGAAAAAACTGTCGTACACGCGCGAGCTTGAATTAAGCAGACGAAGCCCCGTCTTATATCCCTTCTCGAATGTGGCGTGGTCAAAAAGAACATCGACCGTTTCCACCGAAACAACTGGTGCAGAATAATCGGATACTCCATCTGCTTTCATGCCGCCATAGCGGAACGTGGTGTGGTGAAATTCGCTTCCAACGCTCGTGGGCAGAATTTCGATGCGCTTCCAATAAGGCGCGACAGGCAGGGTCGCGGTCGCGTCTTGATTGGTGTCGCCGCCATCAATGGGATACTCGTCATCCGTAAACGCCGTGAACACAACGGGATTATCCGCAGAACCATTTGCGTAAATTTTTCCTTCAACGTTCATGTATGCGTCACTGCCGAACTTCACCGTAACACCCCCTCCTATCGTAAGTACTGCGCCATTTGTAACAGAAAGAGATTTTGGAATATAGTAGGGGCTTTGGCCGCGCGTCCACGTGGTGTTCCCGCCGAGAAAAGCGTTGTGATTTGCCGACGCGTAGATGCGATGAACGCTATTTTGCGCTTTGGGCGTCCCGAAAATTGGCGAGCTGGTAGCGTCCAGTCCGTTCGTTATTCGGCCATTATTCGTAAACCAGTTATACGGATCGCCCCCATCAAGTTCGGCTCTAATGCGCTCCATAGAACGTTTCGCCGCATTGTCTCCCGCTGGCCATTCAAATCCACCGCCCGCGGAATCTATTTCCGTTCCCGCTATATCCAATAATGCCAGCCGCGCGTAGTTATTTTCGATAGCTCCGGTGAATATGAGGTCTGCCGGAATATTTGATACCGTATCATCTCCGGTCCGCTCCATAAGATAGTAGCCGTGCGCAGGAATACTGCCCGTGAGCGCAATATCGCGCCAGGTGTTCCCGATAATAACCTTCTCAACTCTCAACTTCCATCCTGAGACGGATATGGGTTGGCTCGTTTTGTTCACCAGCTCTATCCATTCATCTTGGAAAGACGCCTTTGTACCCATCCAGGAAATTTCGTTGATGGCAACGGGTTTTTCGCTCACATCTGCGTCGAGTGTTTTCCATGCGCTTATATTTCCTGCCGCATCACGCGCACGAAGGTGGAACCGGTATGACGCCTCGCTTTTCGGTACGGTGAACGTTGTGGAAGTGGCGTTCGTCTCGGTAAACAGCGGCACCCACGGAGACGACGCATCGACCCCGAAATCGTTGGATGAAAATTCCAAGTCGTACGAGGCAGGGTCTGCGTCGGGCGACGCCCAGCGCATCTCCATAACAAACGAAGAAATTCCGCGCGGCGCTATCTCAAACGTAAAGTCCGGCGGCGTGGTATCGGGAATCGGTGTTGGGGATGGATCTGGAGTTGGAGACGTCTCTGGCAAGGGTTCGGGAGTTGTCAAAGATGCTGCAGAACCGCTCCCCAAATCGGTCCCTCCTCCGCCGTTGTACGCAGGCGCAGAAGGAGATACTGTTGGTGTTGCCGAAGGCGAAGCCGTAGGTCCCGAGTCCGTCGAGGGAGAGGGCGCGGCAATCTCGAAAGGGATTGGCGTCCCATCCGGACTCGCAGTGACGGACGGCAAGGGCGTTGGAGTCGTTGAAGCGGAAAGTACAATGCCGCTAGGAGCGGGGCTTGGAGAAGCGATATTGTTCGAGAGAGGCGTACTCGCCGAGTCGAGAACGCTCCCGATAAAACTTGCGTCCTGCGTATTTGAGAATGTGTCGCTCCAGCTGAACCATGAAGTAAACGAATTCCACGCATTAATCGCCGTCGCAATCCAAGAATTCAGTTTTGCGATGCGTTCAGCCTCTTTTTCCTGCGCTTTTTTAATCTCCTCAAAATACAACTGCACCACCCCCGCGCCATGTATCAGCGATTTTTCAGAGAGACGGGACCAGTAATCTGTCATAACCGGATTCTCGCCGAGTGTAAAATAAGAAGTAGTTCCTAAGTTTCTCCACTGTTCCTCGGCGAGAAACCTTAAGAGGTGAAAGTTGCTCCCATCTTCATCGGTGCCAAGACCAAATTTCATTGGACTGTTATTTATAAACTCGATACTTGTGCCCGTCAGTAATGGATTGGCATACTTATCAGAAAAAATCGTATCCTCGCTGAAAAAGTGCCCATTCGAATATATCGCGACTTCATCAAAGTACGCATCAAGATTGTCATGATGCTTGGGCAAAAGACCTCCGTTTTTAAATTCATCCGCAACATGGAGCGTATCTCGCGTATATCGTGTCGTCCAATGTTCATACGGACTTTCTGCGTGCTGTATAATGCCGAACGTATCATCCGAAGAAATGTGTACGTCATTCCGTGTATGCTCGGGAACCGTTGCGTCTTCAATGAGATGTAAAATATGCCCTAGCACTTCCATGGAGCGTTTGCGGTCGCCTTTTACGAAATCCGATATGCCGCGTTGCCAGGTGTAGTCGGAACTTGATTCGATGCCGCGATACAGTGTGAAAGAAGCGAGTCCCTGCGTGGTTAAAATAAATAAGGACTCCCGCAGTTGGTTTTGCGCCCAGTTCTTGGATGTCAGCGCAAGCACATTCCAAGACCGGTTGTACACCGGGTCGTAGAAATGGTTCACCCAGCGCGGCGGTGTATCTTCCTCAACGGTGCCTTTTACGATCCATTCTTTTTCTTCGTTTGTGATTTTGCGCCCATCGCCCGAGACAAAAAGATTGTAAAAATCAACGATTTCATCCGAGAGCGCCGCATGCGTGCTGGTGGGTTCATACGCAAAAACTGGGTTGGCCAATAATAAATAGAGGAACCCGAAAAGAGTCCCTCCACTTTTGATATGCCCAAGTATGGTGGCTAAAGTTGGCTTATTTTCCATCTATTATTTATATTTTTCAGGAAAGTTATTGTTTGTTGATAGACCCCGGCAGGAAATGTAGTTTGGGTTCCATTCGAAAGCTCGACTGTTTGTTCTTCTTCCCTTGCATCATATCTATAAAAAAGAATTCCCGGGTTTTCCTCACCTCTTTGCCACGTCTGGCTCGCTTTTGTTAAATCCTCAATCATGCCTGGCAATTGACCACCGTTTTTTACCTTTTCTAAGTTGCCTTTCCACTCATCCTGTTTCGAAAGCACAAAGTATTTGCTTGCAAGATTGGTGTCGCCCGCTTTGAGCGCGTTAAGAAACATCGCGAATGTTTCTTCGGGGCTCTCTCCGCCGTAGGTGTCGTTTTTCATGAGTTCGTCGGCCTCTTTGATCGCCTGCATCAATTTCCGCTGATTCTGCGCGTAGCGGAACGAATCGTAAAGGCTCTTCGGCCATTTCGTCGCTAAAAACAGCCCCGTAACCAAAACAAGGCCTACCATAATGCCTACAAACGCCAGCGCGACTTTTTTGACCGTAATGACCATAAAATTGTATGAAATCTCACCCTACTCTTCTGCAAAAAACGTGTCAATAACATCCGCCGGCATACCGAACTGTCTCTGGCTAATCCATTATTTCATTCCAACATTCTCAAGAATTTGAGAATGAGTTTGCCGAGTGAAGAAGCTTTGTGGCGAACTATTTTTCCTTCGTATCGTTTCTCGACAAGCCCGGCAAGCGCAAGGCGCCGCGTATGTTCGGAGATAGTTTTGAAATTAACGCGAAGCGCATCGGAAATTTCAAAAACGGATATCTCTGGCGACCTATCCAGGAGCTGAAGTATCTCAATTCGCCGATGGTTTGCAAACCCCTTTACAATCCGCTCAAGTTTCCTTTGATGCGCCATGAGCCCAAGCATACACTTCGCTTTCTTCTCTGACAATAGTTGTGACAACCTCATTCCAACATTCTCAAGAATGTTGGAATGAGGTTGTTTGCGTGCCTCCCAGGGATTCTCTGTGTGCCAGTGACTGCTCAAAAAAAAGAAAAACCGTGCAGGAAAGCACGGCTGGTTGTGTTGCGGTGAACTGCGCCATAGAGGTATGGGAAAGCGGAGGATGAGTTCGCGCAATTTTTCACGCATCGTCCATTTCTTTAAGATGGGCCGTCAGACGCTCTTGGCCGAATAGCACAAGGCGTATAAGGGCGATCATCTTTTTTATTCTTTCCGGGTGTTCAAGGGGAAGATGGGTGTTCTTGTTTTCTACGATCTCACGCGAGAATTTCTCTCGGAGCGCACCCACATGCGCCGCCTCTGCTCGTCTTTCTTAAGCGATGCAAAAGACCGCCTGCATACGGTCAGCCGGGCGCCAATTCCTGCAGTGATTTCTTCCGCCGAAGCGCGATTTTCACATCTCCGAGGCCTATAATCTTCCAGTTGTACTTCGGATCCGCGGTCGTCGAATCGAATGACCCTTTGATGCGATGGCTGAATTCCCACCCATTGGCCATTCCCTCATCAAGCCCTTCGATCCCTTCGATCAGTTTCTTTTCCCACGCGTTGGGCGTCAGAATCTCCCGGCGGCCGGTTTCTGGAATCTTACGAATTTCGTGATCCAGCGTTGCCTCCTCGACTGCCGCAAGTGCATCGTCAACTTTGTCGCGGTTCCGTGCATCGCGCTCAATCGGCTCGCGCGCGGCTTCTGCCGCGGCAAGCCGTCTTTTTGTTTCCTCCGTGAGGCGGTCTGCATGATCACTCTTCTGGTCTTCTGGATGTTCTTCTTCGCGTCCCATACTCTCTATACTTCCACAGAAGATCACGGGTATGCAAGAGACCCGCCAGAAGCAGTCCCGCTAAACGGGACGTGGTTTCTAACGGGACAAAGAAAAAACTCGAGATGTTGTGCATCTTGAGTTGTGTATTATCTGCTGTTTCTTAAAAATCTCACCACGTCGGCAAAGGCGGCCCGAACGCGCGTCTCCATTTCGGCCTCGGAGGGCGAGCCCCCAAGAGATATCCTGCCGGTCGCGTAGAATTGATCCAGTCCGCCAGCGTCCTTTATCCCGACAAAGACAACAACTACCCGTTTCCCGTCGAAGAGGCGGAGACCGTATCCCACGCCCACGAAGTTCGGATTGAGTTTTACAAGCTCCGGGTCGCTGTATTCGGGAAGCTTCTCTAAAACCAACTTGAGCGTTTTGGCTGCGGCTTGCTCTTCGGATGTCAGCGGGGTCACCGCATCTCTGGGAAGGAGTTCTCCGCGACTCTCGGCCTCAATCATCTCTCTGACGAATGCGTCGACCTTGTCGCTAAACTCTTTCGCGAGCGCTGCCCAATTCTGCGCGGTAATATCCGAGCGGCGTACGCTCGCCAATACTTTTTTACGGATGTCGCCGTTTTTCGTTACCCAGACACCCAGAAGCCGTAGAGTGTTTTCTCCCTCCGTTGTATCGGCCGTGTAGGAATAGACCGGGGGTTCTGGCCATGCAATGCCATCCAGCTTTGCCATGACGACCTCGCCGAATTTTCCGAGAGCTTCTTGATCAACTTGTTGCGCATCACCGGCAACGGATTGTCCGTCGGGTTTTTGGTCTTGCGAAAAAGCCGTCGGCGACAGAGCGACGAATACAAAGACGACAAACAGCGCCGGAAGTAATCGTTTCATCGGATATTGCTCCTTTTCAAAGAATATTCCAGCCGAGCTTGTATTTTCCACGCGTTCCCACACCAAGCCCGAAAGTACGCGCAATGTATCACGGAAACCCGGAGCCGTCAAAACGGCTAAAACCCGCCTCCAAGCATCGTGTTCAGATAATCGGGAAGAACAAACGCAATTCCTACAAGCGGAAGAACGATAAAAACCACGCTTACAATAAGCGTCCAGAGAAAATATTTCCGCATGCGCTCGACCGAGCGATATATTCTGTCGAGCTTTTCCGAATGTTCTTCGAGTTTTTTAAAAATTTCGTTTTCCATATTTGCTATACTACGCGCTGTTCTTTTCCCGACTTTCCGGGAAGATGACTGTCCATAAGTTTATCAAGTGCCTGTAAGAATTCTTCTTCGGAAATCTCTTTTGCATCAAGTCGTTTTTGAAGTTCAACGTACTCTTCGCGAAGCTTTGAGGGTAAAGACGTTTCCGGAAGTTCGGCTTGCAGAATCTGGCCCATTTTTGACGCCACTTCTTCAGAAAATTTCCTGAACGTTATTCCCCCTCCCAGATATTTTTTTTTAAGTTCTTCGAGTGCTGCCATAACCCTTCCTTCCCTTTTCTTTCCCGCTATGCCCGCCGCGTGCTTTTCTTTAAGATTAACGCCTGCGGCCGTTCCTTCAAGAAGCTCCTTGCCACCTTCGGGCACCATCGCGGCAATGGCTTCTATTTGTTCGGCCGTGAGACCCAGTGGACGCGCCCATTCCAGGGCCTTGGCTGTCGTATACATCCGCTCGCGGGACGAGATCTCTTGAAAATGCGGATTGTATTTTCGCATGAGCAGGCGGTATAGGCGATCGCTGTTGAACGTATCGAAACGAAGTTCTTTTGTGCGGCTGAATTTTTCTATTTCCCCTTCGCTGTCGGACGAGTCAAGAAATTCTTCAAGACGCCGATCATCTTCTTCAATTTCTCGGGGCTCTCTGTTGAGCCCCACTTTTAAGATGTCCAGCATGCCGGCCTGTTCATGGAGTAACTTTTCCTTAGAAGCGCCTTCGTAACTTTTCTGCAGATTTGAGTTTGCGGCCATAAGAAAACGCGCATACCCGTCTTCCAGCATTTTTTGTTGCTGGCCGGTAAGCGCTACGCTTGAGCTTGCAAGAATCGTGCCGATAATGTTTTTGCGTTCTATCTGTAGGGCGCTTTGTATCCACGGGTTTTCGTCTTCCATGGCATGGCGGTAGTTCGAATCTTTAATATAAAGCTCCATATCCAGAACCTTCGTATCTTTGGCCATGTCTTTGAGCTCTTGCGGGCTCATGGGGGTTGCTTCTCTATTGAATTTTGATTCTGACATCATGTTTTTTATAGTACTCCCGTAAACCGCGTCCGTAAAGAAAAAACCCGCCGCTTAAAGCGTCGGGCCAAATCAATTATGCGGTCTAGGAACTCCTCCAAAAGGGACTGGATGCTCCAACAATGATTTTGTCGCGCGGGACAACGTCCCAAAGAAGCTGTACTTGAGCAAGTTTCTTGTACGAGCCGGCGGCCTTTTTCATAAGCCCGGGTTCGGCTTCGTGCATCCATGCCACATGCTGTACTTTCACTTCAGGTGCGATATTATCAATGAACCCGGTCGAAGTCTTCACACAAAAAGCGCCGGAAGAAGCGATGAGTTTTGTTGCTCCCTTCACAAGATCTTCCGTATACCAGGTATGCCCGCTCTCGATGATGACCTTGGTTGCATTGGGAAATGCCTCGACGACACCCCGAAGTTCATCCCCGGCTTCCCGATATCTCCCTTCCCGAAGAAGGCCGGTGTTAAGCACCGTATCTATCTCGTCTACCCCCGCCTCCCTTGCCGCAAACGCCCCGCGGCGCTTTGCGTCTTTTCCGCCTCGTCCAAGCGGGAAATCGTTCACTACGGCTACCATGATGCCACTGTCCTTAAGCATCTTTTGACAGAACGCGATAATACGCGGTTCGGGCAGAACGCATACCGCGCGAATAACCTTGCGATTTTCCTCCTCAAGAGCTGTTTGGCAAAGCCGTTCAAAATCTTCCAGCGTTGCGTCCGCCAAAAGAAGCGTGAAGTCGATATAGGGCTTTTCCACGCTTGATGGTGTGTTGCTCATACAAAGTTCCTCCATTTAATAAGATAGGATTTTTCCGAACCAGTGTTTCCACACGGGCTCCAGGGTAAGCGCCCCGATCTCGTCTGGCGCGTACCACCCGATGGACTTTGACGCTTCCGTATTGTTCCGAGCTTCGCCCGCAATCTCGCATCGGTATACAAACCAGTAGTGGGGCCGGACTCCGGCTCCGCACCAATTCCATTCTACCTCTTCCTGGAACAAGAGAGAATGCCTTTTTACCTTCAAGCCGCTTTCTTCCTCCACTTTGCGGAAAAGCGCTTCTTCGGGAGTTTCTCCCTCGTTGATGTGCCCGGCAAGCCCAGCAAAGCCGAGCGGCTCCGTGGCGCGGTCGATCAGCAGATATTTCCCGCCGACCTCAATCACTGCTCCAACGGAAAAATGCATCGGTTCGTCCTTCGCATTGCATGTTTGTTTTGGTTTTACGGTCATATGTATTTAGCCCGCTCCCGTTTTCAATCTGCTACAGCGAGCGTAGCATACCCGGAAACCGCGTCAACTAAGTAAGCCCCGCCAGAAGTAGTCCCGCTAGGCGGGACGCGACTTCTAGCGGGGCAGTGACAAATTGCAATTCCGCAAAAAATAAGATAACCTCATATAATGTAAGGGCTTCTTGAAGCCAGGCGCGAAGTATGATCATTTTGACCTGTGAAGAGCGCGTTTCAAACCCAAAGTGCCGGGCTAGCTCATCGGTAGAGCGCTGCCCTGAAGAGGCAGGCGTGCCCAGTTCGATTCTGGGGCCCGGCACCTTGGGTTTGAATTTGGGAGCGAGGCGTGCCCAGTTTAGTTCTGGGACCCGGCACACTGCGCATACTTTTGAGAAATTACCCCGGAATGACGCAGCACTCATTCCGATTTTCATTGGCTCTGACGGACCCGTAGTTAAGTGGGTGAAAAGCAAACGATTTTGCTTTTCGCGGGCGACTACAATGTCTCGACCGAGTGATTGGTCGCCCAGGAATGACGGCGCATTCGTTCCGATTTTCATTGTTCTCTTTGAACATAGGAAATTAAGAATCCTCGATAGTTTTGGTGGGCCCATGGTTCAGTGGCAGAACACGGCATTCGCATTGCCGGGACGCGAGTTCGATTCTCGCTGGGTCCACAGTAATCTATTCGTATCTATATATGTCCATGATAATGAACAATCAACACACAACTGACGAATTTCTTGATTTGGTTGACGATAACGACAACGTTGTAGGCAAAAAGAAGCGCTCCGAAGTTTATTCTGAACATCTCTCCAGCTTTCGTGTCATTAATGCCTTCCTTGTCAATTCGAACGGAAAGATTTGGATTCCTCGCCGAACGGCAACAAAGCGAGTTTTCCCGCTGTGCCTGGACATGAGTCTTGGCGGACACGTAGAAAGCGGCGAATCTTATGAAGATGCTTTTGGGCGGGAATTAATGGAAGAGCTTAATTTAGATGTAAAAAAGATAGACTTTCATGAGCTAGGAAAATGTACGCCACAAAAACACGGGGTGTCGGCTTTTATGAAGGTCTATGAGATGAAATCGAATTCAACGCCCGACTTCAATAAAGACGACTTTATTGAATACTTCTGGCTTTCTCCTCAAGAACTTTTCCAAAAATTAGACGGCGGAGACAAAAGCAAGAATGACCTTCCCAAATTAGTCAAAATTTTCTACAAATAATTTTATCCGAACTTCTGCCGGGAGGACAATTTCTCAGCTGTCTGGTTTCGATTGGCGCAGATGAAGCCCACACAGAAGAACTCTTTTCATACACCGACACGCTCATGCGACAATTTAAAAAAACCGACCCGGGGGTCGGTTTTGATGTTTTGTATACACTTCCACAGACTATGCGCCGATATGCTTCTCAAGCGTCTGCACGATATCGCTCTTGGGAACGCATCCGAAGACCTGGTCGACAACCTCTTCGTCCTTGAAAAAAAGAAGCGTGGGTATGCTTCGGACATTGAAGCGCTGCGCGAGCGAAGGATGGTCATCAACATTCACCTTCAGCACCATTGCCTTGCCGGCAAAATCTTTGGCAACCTCCTCCACTGTAGGAGCAAGTCTCCTGCAGGGGCCGCACCATTCGGCCCAGAAATCTACCATGACCACCTTCTTGTGGCTCTCCGCCAGGACCTGTGTTTCAAAAGTCGCGTCAGTTACCGCGCGGGCATGTTCAGACATTGATGCCTCCTTGAAAGAACTGCGTTCTCGTGCAATAAACCTCTTTATATTTGCACGGAAATGAACCGCGGTATCGTAACACAGCTTCTTGAAGAGAAGCAAGTCTTTATTAGAGAAACATAAAAAGGCTCTCGCGCAAAGGCAACTAAAACCGCTCTTAATATTAGAGCGGTTTTAGTTATCTGTCGGGCTGCAGAGATTTGAACTCTGACTAAATCCTCCGGGGCAACTTATTATTTTTTGAAAATATTGCAGTTGCCCGCAAAACGATCCCCCAGATCGTTTTGCCCCCATGGACTCTTGTAGATGTCGGGCCGCTGGGAATCGAACCCAGTCTACATGCACCCCATGCATGCGTACTGCCGGTATACGACGGCCCGGAACGCGTTCTTGTCCACATCGTATTGTAGCCTGAAATATGCAAAAATCAACCTCTGCGATAATTCTTGGCGGGAAAGATATATTTTCTCAACATGTCTTCAAGCTGTCCTCGATAAAATCTGAACTTAGGGTTTTTGTACATCCGGCCATGACTATAGCCGCAAGTTGTATCAAAAAAACCAGGCGTATGCCTGATCCTTTTTTTGATGCCGACCGCAAAGAATTGCCTATCCGGTTTTTTGCTTGGCACGGATGCATTTCGTGCAAGCCTTCACGCGCTTGCCGTTCGAGACGGCAAACCATTGAAGGTTCGGATATTTCCTCTTTTTGGCCGTCGGGTTATAATGACCGCGCAGCAACCTCCGCACGACCCCCATGTATGAAGTTTTGCCGCAGATGACACACGATTTAGCCATAGCTTGCCCAAGTATAGCACCAATACTTATTTTGTCCACCCCCACGACTAATTCTGGGCTCATGCCGCAAGGCGGCATACAGATAACCGGGGAGCTCCCGGTGTATTTCCTGAAAATGAGCATTGTCGTCGACACGGCACCATCCCTGTCTGCCAAGAATTAGTATGGGGGGTCCACCTCATATGGACCCCGTCCCGTTTATTTTCAAAATAGCCATTCTTATATTCTCGATAGTGCTGCATGAAGTATCGCACGGTTTGGCCGCGCTTGCTTTAGGCGACAACACCGCCAAGCACCTGGGAAGACTTACCTTAAATCCCATTAAACACCTTGATCTGTGGGGTTCTGTTATTGTTCCTTTATTTCTCATGTTAAGTAATACGGGAATTATGTTTGGTTGGGCCAAGCCCGTTCCTTATAACCCTTATAATCTGCGAAATCAAAAGTACGGCCCCGCAATTGTCGGAGTAGCCGGTCCGCTTTCGAATATTCTCATTGCCGTTGTTTTCGGCCTGTCGCTACGCGTATTGTCGAATTTTTCTGCAGATGCTCAAGTACTAAGGATCTTGCAGGGTTTCCGTGAAATATTTCTGTACATCGTGCAAATAAATCTTCTGCTTGCCGTATTCAATCTTGTGCCCATTCCTCCGCTCGACGGATCAAAACTTCTTTTTGCATTCCTGCCGTATCGCTACAAATACGTCGAGGGGCTGCTTGAACAGTACGGCATGTTTCTGCTGCTCTTTTTTATCTTTTTTGGATTTCATCTCATATTTCCTATCATAGACTTGCTTTTTCGTCTTATCGTGGGCCAAAAATTGTTTCTGTAATCAACCGGGCACAACAGCTTTTTCGGTATCCCTGCGGATAATCATCCCTTTTAGAAACAGAGGTTTTGTGGTATGCTAGGCATATTCTGCTCAAACTCTCACTCTAATCTAAAAAATTAAAAAGTCTCGGCATTACATCGGGACTAATAAGCCTTCATTTTTATGGTCACTCCTCAAGTTGTTGATTATATCAAAAGCACTCTCGCCCAGGGATATGCGGAAGAAAAAGTTCGCGACGCATTAGTGAAAAAGGGCTGGAATCAGGCTGACGTTGGCGACGCATTCCGTATTGCGCGTGGCATGCCGGCGACCCAGCGAGGCGAGCCGGTTTTGCGACAGACTCCGCAGAGCATGCCGGGCGGCATCATGGCCGGAGGCGTCGGACAGAGCGATACTTCGGGTCAAACTTTTCTGCCTGCACAAAAAACATCCGCACAGGCCCCTGTGCAGACGCCGCAGATTTTACAACCATCTCCGGCAAAGCAAGAATCTCCGTTGCAGGGAGGGCTGCCGCGCGAAGCCGCAACTCGTCAGCCATCTTCGGTCTATCCGCAAACACAAACCCTGCAAGGAGGGGCGTCGCCCATTACCCCGGGCACTCCCCAAACACCTATAAATGTGGCCGGGTCTTTCGCTAAGCCACAGCCGCTATATCCTGCGACCCCCCCAGAAAGCTCGTTGAGAACTTCGTATGCCGGATCAGTATCTCCCGGCAAGGAAGCGGGTCCGGGAGCGCAAACGTATCGCCCCGCCGTAGACGGAGGATCTGCCCAGGGTGCTCAAGCTCAAAAACCGCCCCCTCTTTCATACCAGACGATCATGGAAGACGAGAAAGGAACGCGGTGGCTATCCGGGAAGCGCTTATTGATATATGTAGCTGCGGGCATCGTGTTGCTTTTTGGAACGTATGTATTCGTCGGCGCAAAATATGGCCTATATGTATTTGGCATGAATCTCTTTCCTTTTGAGGGCGTTGCCGAAAAAATAGGGCTTGTCTCGAAAATTCAAAGCCCCTCACCACTCCCTTCGGAAAATCCGTCTCCCTCTCTCGCGCCGACAATAACTCCAGCCCCCACCCCGTCAAAACCGCAGATAAATGGTAGACTTGTTTCTTTGTACGGTGCCGACAGCGAGGCCGGAACCGTCGCGGTATTAAGCTATAGCCCGGATAAGAAAAAAATAGTCTATACGCTTCTTGCGGACGGCCAGAACCTATGGATCATGGACCTGGGTAGCGGTTCGAAGGAGAATATTCTCAAGAGCGGACAAATTAATTTTCCTCCGGATCGCGCGCCGGTACTACTTGCCTGGAGCCCCGATGGCACGAGTATCGCAGTTGTTGGCAAGAGAGCGGACGGCGTTGCGGACCTGTACCTCGTGAACCCCGTATCAAGAAGCGCCATACAACTTACCCAGTCGCAGACGTCGGATGACTCGGTAGCGACAGATCCCATGCTCGCACCGCGATGGAATAAGAGCGGTTCCCTGATTCTTGCGTTCTCTGGAAATAGCCTATGGAAAATCTCTCAGGATGCACTGCAAAAAACAAGGATAACGCCCAATCTGCCGATAGGCTCGTTTGATTGGTCTGGCGGCGACACATATATCACCTACACCATCAGGCGGCAGAACGAGGAGAACGTGTGGGTCATGGATAACGACGGAAGAAATTTCAAACAACTCACCTTCGGAGGCATAAATCAAATACCGCGCTTCGGCCAAGACGGCGCTCTTGTGTACTATGTAAGCTACGACCCGGCCACAAAACAAAGCAAGCTTTGGAGCATTAAGCGCGACGGATCGAGCGTGAAACAGCTTGCAAACGTGAACGGTGGCGCCATCCGAGAATTTGCCGAATCTCCTGCCTTGCTACAAGACGAGGGGGCCCTGGACGGCGAACGGCATATTATTTTTGTCAGCCGCAGCGATGGCGGGAAACAATCACTTTGGATGGTACAAAAGGACGGAAATGGACTTGAAGAGATCCTCGTGCAGGGAGAGTTTGAGCCAATGGGCTTTGTCGCCTGGGGCAACGACGGAAAATCGTTTTACACTGCGGGCTTAAAACATTTTCTCATGATGATCGGGCTTAAGGCGGATGATTTGCCAAAACCATCTCCCTCTCCCGTAACATCGGCAACGCCCCTTGCTCAATAACCCGATAGATCCCAAAAAAACTCTCCGACATATCGCCGGAGAGTTTTTAGTTGAATTTGCGGAGAAAATAACATACTATGAGGCATGGGATAGATTTGCGGGTATCGTATAATGGTTATTACTCCAGTTTTCCAAACTGGTAACGGGGGTTCGATTCCCCCTACCCGCTCAAAAATCGTGCACGATTTTTGAGCGAGGCTCTCCCCAAAGGGCGGCCCGCTCACTAAAATAAAACTGCCCCCTGTGGGTAGTTTTATTTTTGGTTGAATGTGGATGAGGGAATCGAAGGGAGCCAAAGTCTTGGCTCCCCGGCTTTTTCGAGCCGGAGGAACGAGGCGAAAAAAAAGGATTCCCCCTACCCGCTCCGTGTTTTCTCGCGATGCCTAGGAAATAGGATGAGCTCAAAAAGAAATATGCATTTCTGCTGCCACTCATTTTGGCGGCATTTTCAAATCTAAAAAGTCATCGACCTCCTCCTTATTCCTTGGCCAGCGAATATGTTTCGCTGTGAACTTTTTAGTCAAAATATCTGATCGCTCATTGAATTTTTTATCCTTCATCGCTTCAAACATTTCTTTTATTTCGCTAACAGTGAATCGAGAAACTAACTTCCGGAAGAATAGCATCGCCTTCTCCGTGTCGTTCGTGAGCGGCCAGCCAAACTGGTTGAGAAATATGTTTTCGAGCAAAGCGTGGGCAACTAATTCGCTGTCCGCTGTCTTTCCAAAGAGGTATTTTCGCAATAACTCATCTTCCATGTTAAAGATAAACGGCATAGAGCTAAACGCGGCGCGAGTATCTACCCCCTCGCTTTCGAGTCTATGCCACATGCCCGTGTGAACAGCGCCTATAGAAATTAAAATGTTTAGTTTTCCTTTTTGATCAGGAAGCGCTCGTTCTTTCGCGACCTCCTTGAGACGGGAAAGCATATAGGCCTCCCTCTTTTTCTGGATTTCGGCCCAGTTCTTTGTGTGCTTCTTCATCGATTCCAGCGCCTTTTCAAAATTTCCATCATAAAAATACATTGGCGTACCCAAGTGGTCAGTAATTTCCGTATTGAGAGCGTGTCCGTAGGGAACGTCGATGGAATCCACGGCTTTGTGCGAATTGTAAATAATTTCATATTCCCCGAGCCACTTGAGGTCATTCTGATTTTCGGGAGACATTTCCAATTTTTTAAAAACCTGAGCCGGGGTGATCGCGCCCTCCGAAAGATCGCGCCATGCTTTTAATTCATCGAGTTTCCACCCACTGCCCTCAAGCACAACAACATCCGCTTCGGCGATGCGCTCCCGCAATTTTTGCATGTCTTCTGCCGTTCGATGCGGAGCGTAGACGAACTCCACGCGGACCGCGGGATATTCCCCATTTTTCTCTTCAAGAAGAGCTTCGAGGTTCATTTTCGCTTCCTTCGCCTCAATTCCTTCTAGGATTCCTCTGGACATTCCAAACCCCAACGCCATCGATCCTATTCCGAATCGTCTCAAAAATTCCCTTCGTGAAACCGATGGGCGCCCAGATTCCTCGCGGCTTCGGCCGGGATCGCTTGTCGTATTTTCGATGGATTCGATTCGCTCGGGACGCATAATAGTATTTCTAGATTACTTTGGAGCGTGTGTGGCTGCAATATATCGCGCAATGGAACGATTGAAATCTTGAATTTCCTGTCCCTTTCCATCTAATAGATTCTAACGTCGTGGCATAACCCGCTCAAAAATCGTGCACGATTTTTGAGCGAGGCTCGCCCCAAAGGGCGGCCCGCTCACTAAAATAAAACTACCCCTTTGATCTGTCGGGGCACTGGGAATCCTTTTCCTCGCCTCATTCTTCCGGCTTAGAAAAGCCTGGGAGCAAAGACATTTGCTCCCTTCGATTCCCAGCGTCCCGCAAGTTGTAAAACGTATTTGTCGGGGCACTGGGAATCGAACCCAGTCTACACCCTCCCGAAGGGTGCGTACTACCGGTATACTATGCCCCGCTACGCATGGATATTATAATGGCCAAAAAACATTTCTACATTACCAGAGAATGCAAAAAAGTTAAATGCCGCGATCACGGCATTCGCTCGGCAAAGAATTTCACTGGATCGACCCAGTTTTGAAGTTCGCTTTCTTGCAAGACATATCCTGCGATATTCACCTCTTGGCCCGTGTAAAGCCCAAAATGCAGGTGCCTTCGCTCCCCGTCGGTTTCGATAGTAAATCCTTTTCCAAGAACGCCAATGGCTTGTCCCGCTTTTACATGTGTCCCTAATTTTATAAGTGTTTTTGGATTGAGGTGGCCGTATACAGCAAGATACGAATCGTCGCCGACTTGCCCTGCGCCGGCCGAATGGATGTTGTGGCGAACAGCAACCACGCCGCCATACCCTTGCGCCTTTCCGCTCCGTACCACTACGCCATCAGCGATAGCCAAGACCGATATTGAAGCAGTTGCGGAAATTGTCTCCGAAATCTCCAAGTCAACTCCCGTGTGATATCCCGTAAATTTCTCCGGCGTCACCGGAGAATTTTCTGGAGTTATAAATGCTCCGAATGGCTTTTTGGTAACGGCTCCTGAAAAGCTTTCTCCGGAAAGCCATTTTGCCCCGTCCAGAGGATAAAAAAGCAGATCCTTCGGCGCGACAACAAGCGTATCAAGCATCGCTTCAAAAACCTCATCCGAAAGTTCGGGGCTCTTGGCGAATACGTAAAAGGCCGACGGATTTGAATCGGAAACTCGCACGTCAACTACGCGATGCCGCATATTTCTCCATGTGGGCTGTTTGGGAAAGTTCGGGTATCCGGGTTTTTTTTCGATGATGTAATCGACCGCAGGACGGCCGGCTACAATGATATTTTTCCGCGAAAGAACGCTTACCGAGGAGAGGGTAAGAAAAGAATTGGCCCGAAAGTAGCGGACAAATATCCTGGAGCTCTCTGTGTTCGTCTTGTTCTGCTGCATGATCTCATAAAAATTAAGCGCCTCAATGGTCCGAACGCTTTCAGTTTCCCACGTCGCCGGAATATACATGCTGAAATCGTAAACGGGATGCGCGCCCGAAAGAGCGGCGGCAGAAAACAGTTTTACGGTTTGCGAGGGCGCGAGAGACCCCGGCAATAAGGTCGGCAAAGGCAACGGCACGGGCGTAGGCGATGGCTGTGGTACTGCGCCTTGCCACAAAATCTCCTCTGCCACAATGGGGGGTTCTTGATCGAGTATCCTGTTGTTGCGCAAAAACAAAAAAGCGCCGGCAATCGTGGCGGTGGAGATCAATACAGTAAAAAGCATTGCCCGAGACCTTATAATCATAAATTTCAAAAGGGCCTACCTTCTTCCGGTAAATGGGTTCTTTGCTCCGCGCACTTCAAAGTGCAGATGGCAGCCCGTAGACCTTCCCGACGTACCCATAAGGGCAATGGCCTCTCCCTGCCCAACCTGAACGCCAACGCCCACCAAGAGCTCTTTGAGATGACCGTACAGCGTTATCACGCCATTGGGGTGCTGTATCTTGATATATTTTCCGTAGCCGCCGTTCCATCCGATATCGTCAGCAACTATAACAACTCCCGCAGCCGGAGCCACAATGTGCGTACCGCAGGAGTTCGCAATATCCACGCCGTTAAACCCGTGGAGTCCGCTTCCGGGTCTTGGATTGCGCCCCGTTGCCGGCTGTATGAGCCAGCCTACCGGCACATTAACGTTCTGACGCGAAACCACCACGGGACGCGGCGCGACCTGCGGCGCGGGCCTGACCGCATCAGGGATTATAAGAGAAGCGCCCGGGATAAGTTTTTCGGAAGAAAGATTGTTGTACGCAACGATATCTTCGGCGCTAGCACGATATTTTTTCGCAAGGTCGGCCACGGTGTCGCCCTTGGCCACTACGTGAGCCACACCATTAACGGGTAGAATAACGATCTTTTCGCCCGGCCTAATAATGCTCCGGGACGTAAGATCGTTCGCCCACAAAAGAGTCTCAAGTGATAATCCAAAAAGGTCCGCGATGCCGGCCGGCGTATCGTTTTCTTCAACGATATAGGTATAAATTTCTGCGCGCCCGGCAAGGTCGGCCGACGCAGGAGCCGATGATTCAAAAAAGGCGACCCCCTGAACAGAAGGCAGTGTATCCAAATAGAACTCCTCCTCGCCGTCCCCACCGCTAGCAGTCTTTGCCAGCGC
Source organism: bacterium (assembly GCA_030649025.1). NCBI lineage: Bacteria > bacterium. The sequence goes on from JAUSGO010000018.1 coordinate 20,271, forward strand.
GGCGGCGGCAGAATATTCCTGATCCAGTAGTACCCGGCTCGCCAAGACCGGTGAGGGCGCCTTTCTCTTGGAAGCTCCGTTTTCTGCCGTTCCCGGCGCCGAAGCAGATGAAAGGATTGTCGCAGAAAAAACTTTTCTCTGAAAGAGAACGTCGCTAAGGCGGGCAAGGTGATTTGACAGCACGTCATCTTCTTCAGGAAGAGCAAAAAACACAATAGCAAAAAGCGCGGCTATGAAGATAGCCAGTCTTCCGGATCTTGCGCCAATGGCGCGCTGGATATGGTGCCGCATGGTGGGCATGGCCGCGAGTAACATTTTTATGAATTGCACGAAAAAAATAGAGAATTTCGAGAAGTAATTGCTTTTTTGCCTTTTCATGCAAAAAGAGCCCAGAAAAGCAAAAACTCTCGCGAATATCACCAGAGCATAAAAAAGAACTATTGTCGATTTAAGTTTTATGACCTGCGACCAAAAGAGACTCCGCCGTATCAAGCTCGCTTATTAAGAAATGGCTTAATTAAGCGAATAAAACTCATTTTTACTTTCAGCCTTATGACATATTATGATCGGATGGCCTACCTTCCATGGTACTCCCCGAAGAGGGTTCCGTCAACCTAAAAATCCTCAACCGCTGGACTCCTCCGCCGGCGACTTCCTCGACTATAAGACGCAGATCTTTCCATATAAACGACTCGCCTTTCTCGGGAACACGGTGAAATTGGGACTGCAAAAAGCCATTTAGGGTCTTTGTCTCGGGTAAAGAGGTCTGGAAGAAACTATTCACGTACCTTCCACGGGTATCGCCATGAACCAAAATTTCATCTTTGGAGATGCGCTTGATAAGTTCCGGAACTACGTCCTTCTCGTCAATGATCTCCCCCACAAGCTCTTCCAGGCAGTCCTCGAGCGTCACCACGCCGGATATCTCGCCGTGTTCGTTCACCACCACCCCCAAGTGCATCCGCGTCTTCTGAAACTGCCGCAGCAGCTCATCCGCGTGCGTATCGGAAGAAACAAAGAGCGGTTTTTTTGCAAATGCAAGGAGCGCCTCGTTGCCCCTTCCCTGCTCAAGCGCGATAAGAAGTTCGCGCTGAAGCACAACGCCGACCACATGCTCAAGCGTTGGGGTTGCAGTGACCAGAACTCGGGAATTTTTTGACACGATAATCTTTTCTTTAAGTTCCGAGAGGGCTTTGGCGCCTTCAAAGTACACCACGTGCTTGCGCGGCGTCATGAGGTCTCGCGCAGTAATGTCATTAAGCCGAAAAACCCGCTGAATCATGCTCGCCTCTTCGCTGCCAATGGCGCCGGATTTTGCGCCAATAGAGGCCATGGCTTTTATTTCTTCTTCCGATGAGATTCCGGTGGGTTTCCCGTGCGCAAAAATCCGCGCGATTCGGTAGGCAAGAACGGCAATCGGCGAGAATGCTTTTGTCAGCGCTCGGAGGGTTCCAGCAAAAGCAAGCGCCACGCTTTCTGCGTAACGCTCCCCGAGAATCTTAGGCACAATCTCCGCGAAAATAATGACAAGAAAAGTAAGAAGCGCCGATACCGCCCCGGTCGCCGCGCTACCAAAGCGTTCGCTTGATATAACACCAACGACAAAGGCACCCATGATGGTGATGATGTTGGAAAGAATGATGAGCGTACCCAGGGGTCTTTGGACGTCATCTTTGAGCTTGGCAAGCGTTTCTGCCCCTCTCTTTCCCGCAACGCGAGCCGCTTCAATCCGCGTCGAGGAAACCGAAAGCAATGCGGCCTCTGCCGCAGATACCAAACCGTCGAGTATAAGTACGATAAGGACAACAAAAGTGAGTTCGAGCACCTCACTAGTTTACCCCAAAGCCCCGCTCTATGGCATCTTGACAAATTTTATGGAGATGATATTGTAATGCTTCGATTCTTTCATAAATGGAGGCTGGCATGCCCCTGATATATAGGTTATCGGAATGGGAGTTTTTCCAAAAAGATTGTCTGTCACGTGTGGGCTGTTCACCTGTGCAATCGGAAACTTCGAGGTTTCGCTATCTCCTCAGGGGGGCGGCAGGGTTAGCAAAAACGAGGCAGGAAGAGGTGTGTTATATTCTTCTTGGAAATGGGGGTTTGATAGAAGAGAAGTGGTTTCTTGGTAAGGACATTCCACAATCAGTTTTTGCCAATGAGGTTATGAGATTTATTCTCAGACCAGATGGTGACACTTTCGCCCTCTTCGTGCCGCCGAACGTGCATCGGGAAATCTTCGGCAGACCCAATGGGGGGGGCTAGGCCCATAACAAGGCGACTCCTCGACAGCGCCGGCAACACTCTCAAACATTATCTTCAGGGACGCCAAACGGCGTCTTTTTCATTGTTATTGTTCGCTAGCCTGCGTTCTGTTAAGGTGTTAAACAATGATACGAACTGAAAAACTTCTCCAAGACCTCAACCCCGCACAACGCGAGGCGGTTTGGGCACCCCCCGGGCCCTTACTTATCGTTGCCGGGGCCGGTTCGGGCAAGACGCGCGTACTCACGCACCGCATCGCGTATTTCATCGCGTCCAACATCGCTCCCCATCACATTCTTGCCATCACCTTTACCAACAAAACGGCAGACGAGATGAAAAGCCGCGTTATCCAGCTTTTGGACAACGCGTCGTCTATTCCGTTCGTGGGAACTTTTCATTCGCTTGCCCTGCGCATCCTGCGCGAAGATGCCCCGGCGCTGGGTATTGCAAAATCGTTTGTGATAGCGGATGAAGGCGATTCGCTTGGCATTTTGAAGCGCATCATGAAACGGCTCAAAATATCCCCCGAAGAACTCACGCCAAGCGAGGCGCTCAACCGCATCTCGCGCGAAAAAAGCGAACTGCGCGGGCCCGACGAGATGGCGTGCAAAGACGAAAAAGAGGAAATAATACGCTCGCTCTATGAGCAATACGGGCAGACGCTTTTGAACGAGGGGCTTTTGGATTTTGACGACCTGTTGTTCTACACGGTGCGCCTATTTCAAAAACACCCGGACGTCCTGGAAAAATACCGGCGAAGATGGGGCCACGTTTTTGTGGACGAATACCAGGACACCAACACCGCGCAATATACGCTCGTGCAACTGCTTGCGGGCGCGCACCGGAGCATCACGGTGGTCGGCGACGATTACCAGGCCATCTACGGGTGGCGAAATGCCGATTACCGCAATATCCTCAATTTTCAAAAAGATTACCCCGATGCCAAGGTCATAAAGCTTGAGCAAAATTACCGCTCAACGCAGACTATTTTGGACGCGGCAGACGCCGTCATAAAAAAAGTTTCCGCGCGCACCGAAAAAACCCTCATTGCAACCCGCCCTGCAGGAGCCCCGGTGTCCATTACGGAACTCTCCGACCAGGAAGAAGAGGCCGCGTTCATCATTGACGAGATACTCGCCATGCGGAAAAAAGGCGTCAGTCTATCCGATGCCGTGGTGCTCTACCGCACCAACGCCCAATCCCGCTCGCTGGAAGAAGCCTTCATGCGCTACGGCATTCCTTACAAAATCGTCGGCGGTGTGAAGTTCTACCTCCGCAAAGAAGTCAAAGATTTGATCGCTTACCTCCGCGTAGTCCACAGCCCCGCAGACAGTGTGAG
>JAUSGO010000019.1 GCA_030649025.1 bacterium
GTTTTTATTGTTTGTTTCGGTAAGTATTCCAAAAAAGCCCCTCCAGAAATACCCACACGCAACAAACAACAAGAACTAACGCGCGCGGGACAAATGGCCTTAAAAGAAAAAATTAAAACTGATTTGAAGGAGGCGATGAAACGCGGCGATACGGCCGTTGTTTCTGTTTTGCGCATGGCGCTCTCTGCCATGCAAAATAAAGAAATTGAAAAGCGGGTAGAAAACCTTGCGGATGCAGAGGCGGAGCGCGTGCTCGCAACGGAAGGGCGTAAACGCAAAGATTCTATTGTAAGTTTTGAGCAGGGGAACAGACCGGAGCTTGCCCAAAAAGAAAGAGAAGAGCTTGCCGTCATCAAAGCCTACCTTCCCGAAGAGGCGAGCGCTCAAGAGATCCAAAAAGCGGTGAAGGAAGCTATTATAAAAACGGGAGCACAGAATCTTAAGGATATGGGAAAGGTAATGGGTGTGGCAATGAGCGTTCTGGAGGGAAGAGCAGACGGAACGGAAGTTCAGAGGATCACAAAAGAAGAACTGGGTCTATCCGCCTGAACTTTGCTGCATAGGATTCCCCGGGATTTAAGTAAAATGCGCAATCATCATGTCAATATTCGTTGAAAAAACGAACAAAACCAAGTTTAAAGTGCCCGTAAGGCGTTTTTTTGTTTTGATGTCCGCGCGGGCCCTCAAGAGCATAGTATTTAAAAACCATAAACCGCCGCGCATACTCGAAGTTTCCTTGATTTTCGTATCTTCCCGCGAGATGCGGCATCTTAATAAAAAGCACCGCCGCGAGGATGAGTTGACGGACGTGCTTTCATTCCCGCATTTTCAGTCCGCGCCAGTCCGTACCCCATCCGTCCGCGCAAAATCCCGTTTAATGGGGAAAATTGTCCCTATGGCAGACCCTGATGGCGTGGTACGATTAGGAGAGATTATTATCGCTCCCGAGGCGGTAAGTAAAGAGGCGACGCTGTTCGGGCACACCGTCTTTGAACATTATATGTTCTTGTTCGTTCATGGGTTTCTGCATTTGCTGGGATACGACCACGAGAAATCAAAAAAAGATGAACATATTATGCAGAAAGTTCAATCCGCGGCATTGAAGATCCTAAAGAATTGAAAAATTTTGAACGACCGATCGCGGTCCGTAATCTGTAATTGGGTAATTCTTAAAAAAGTGGCAAAAGATTCCATAATCATCGGCTTTGATATCGGTTCCACTGCCATACGGGCGGTAGTGGCGGTATTTTCAGCATCCAGCTCCCGTGCCCAGATCATCGGACTGGGGGAAGCCCCATCGGGCGGCATAAGAAAGGGCACCATTATCGATATCGAGGAGACCATAAAAAGCATACGTCTTGCCAAAGATCAGGCAGAGCGGGCAAGTTCCGTAAAAATCGAGAGCGCATACATATCCGTCGGCGGGGGGCTGATCTCAAGTCGTGTATCAAAAGGGGTTGTTGCGGTTTCTCGTGCGGATGGGGAAATTTCCGAACACGATGTAACGCGGGTTATTCAAGCCGCATCTGCCATATCTCTGCCTCAAAACCGAGAGATTATTCACGTCATCCCCCGCTGGTTTTCTGTTGATGCGGAAAGCGGCATCTTTGATCCGATCGGCATGCAGGGGATAAGGCTTGAGATCGACGCCCTTCTTGTAGATGCCAACACCCAGCTTTTGCGGAATATTGAGAAATGCATGACCGAAGTTGGCGTGGAAATAAATGGCGTGGTGCTTGACACTCTTGCCGCAAGCCGATCCACCCTCGTTAAACGCCAAAAAGATATCGGCGTGGTCCTCTTGGATATCGGTGGAGCCAAAACCGGTCTGATGGTTTTTGAGGACGGCAATATCGTGCACACTTCCATGCTTCCCGTCGGCTCCACGCATATCACCAATGACATTGCCATCGGTCTTAAGATGGGAGTTGATGTCGCAGAACGCATTAAAAGGGAATACGGGTCTTCTCTTCCTCATGAAATCGGAAAAAAGGACATGGTGGAATTTGCAAAAGTCGCTCGAGACGAAGTTGGGGTTTTCTCCAGAAGAGAAGTTGCGGAGATTATCGAAGCGCGCGTGCGGGAACTTCTGGGACTTGCGAACAAAGAGCTTAAGGCCATACATCATGAAGCCTTGTTGCCCGGTGGCGTGGTGATGGTCGGGGGCGGAGCAAAAATTCCGGGCATTGTTGATGTCGCCAAAGAAGAATTAAAAATTCCCGCGCAAATAGGATTCCCCGTAGAAACCGATGGCGTGGTGGAAGCCATTGACGATCCGTCATATGCTTGCGGCATTGGGCTCGTATTATGGGGGCGCGACCTCGAGGAGCGCAAGAAAATGGGCTCAATCTCATTCTTTTCTCCCAGAAAGACAGGCGCGAATACGGCAAGCAGGCTCAAGAGATTTTTTAAAGCATTCGTGCCATAAACCCCGCGTCTTTAGAGGCATCCGCATATTCAGGTATTAAAACGGCTTATTTAAGCCATTTTTTATTTATACTTTTCCTTGAAAAAACTTGAGCGTAACAGCTATTGCGGCAAGAATAACCTTGTGTATAATGAAGGTGTTGTGTTTTTTGTTTAAGAGCGTTACGCTGAAGGCGTATTAATACAGCGCTTCATCGGATCGCTGGGAACATCAAATCTCAAAAAATCAAAATGAAAAAGCGGGGGTTTTTTGCTTACAAAAAGCCCCCGAGGGATTTAAAGACCTTTCTTTTGCATTTTGAGTTTGTATCGGCATGCCCCAAGTAAACCCCGCATTCGAAACATTTGCGAAGATCAAGGTGGTAGGCGTCGGTGGATCCGGCGGCAAGGCGATTTCTCGCATGATACAGCACAAGATACACGGCGTGGAATTTGTGGCCATCAACACCGATGCGCAGGATTTGCATTTTTCCAACGCTCCCACCAAAGTACATATCGGCAAGAATCTTACAAAGGGATTGGGCGCGGGCATGAATCCGGAGGTGGGAAGGCAGGCGGCGGAAGAAAATCGTGACGAAATCCAGCAAGTGCTGAAAGGTTCGGACATGGTGTTTATTACCTGCGGGCTCGGCGGCGGAACCGGAAGCGGCGCAGGCCCTATAGTTGCCGAGGCAGCACGGACGGTTGGCGCGCTTACCATTGGTGTCGTGACCAAGCCGTTTTTATTCGAGGGTGCGCAGCGAGCGCGTATCGCGGAAGACTCCTGGGGACAGCTTCGCGATCAGGTGGACGCGCTCATTACTATCCCAAACGACCGATTGCTGGGCATCATTGACCGAAAAACTCCCATTTTGGAAGCATTCGCTATCGTAGACGATGTCCTGCGGCACGGCGTTCAGGGTATCTCGGATCTGATCACGTACCCCGGCCTTATCAACGTTGATTTTGCCGACATTAAAGCCATTATGAAAGATGCGGGATCTGCCCTGATGGGCATCGGAAAGGCCACAGGAGAGGACCGCGCAATTCAGGCGGCGAGACAAGCCATAAGCTCCCCCCTGCTGGAAATTGCCATTGATGGCGCACACGGGGTACTTTTTAACGTGAGTGGTGGAGAAGACCTGACCATGGCGGAGATCAATGAGGCGGCGCGCATTATCACCGAGTCTATTGACCAAGACGCGAAGGTCATCTTCGGATCGGTTGTTAACGACAAGCTGCGCAAGGGTGAAATAAAAATAACCGTCATTGCAACGGGATTCGGCGGAGACGGCGCTATAAAAAGGAATATTGAGCGTTCCCGGGCCACCATTGAGGATCTCGGAGACATGTCGACGGTGCGCGTGCTTCCGAAACAAAACGGGAACGGATACGGCGCAAATACGCCAACAAGCCAAAACGGCAACGGCAAACATGCGTCTGTGATACAACCGTCCGCCGGACAGCAAAAAAAATCGTTTTTTGATGAAATTATCAAGGTGGGAAGCGTTGACGAAGATGAATTTGAGATACCTGCGTTTATCAGAAAAAAAATGAAGTAAGGCTGGACGCCAGAATAACGCTTTTATCTTGTCTTGCAAAGCCTAGGAGGGCTTTTTAATTTTGCGACACAATTTCTCTTAAAATGCAGGGAGTCGCATGTTTTTACCGAAGACGTGTAGTGCCGTTGTGGATAACTGATTTTTTGAAGGCAGAAAGCGCAGATTCTCCGCGCCACTACAGGGCTTTTTGATAAGTTTGACCGCGCATTTTTACAAGTTTAAAATTAGAGTGAAGTTCCATTCATAAAAGTCAGCGGCACCCCAAAGCATGCGGCGCGGAAGGAAATCTCATGCCGCCCCGTCTCGGCGGGACCAGTGCCTGGGTAACAGTTTCATATCCTGCAAAGGTGGTGGAGATTACAAAAGGCTGCTTGTCAGCATCAACGGTAATTTCTTCCACCTTTGTTGTGTCTTATATCGCCAGAAAACGCAAAGTGCAAATATCAAAAATCAAAATTAAGGAGTGAAAGTTTTTCTCTCGGCTCGACTATTCCTGGCTCACCGTCGAAGGACAAGAAAAACTTTCACGATATTCCAAAGTTTTGCATTTTGAGATTTACATTTTGAATTAAAGCCGTATGCTTCCAGCAAAAATCAAAAAACGAAACGGAGACATAGTAGACTTTCTTCCCGAAAAAATCCAAACCGCTATTGGGAAAGCAATGACGGCGGTTCGCGGCAATCCGCTTACCGATGATACTCGCGCACTCGCGGAGCACGTGGTGCAAGAAATTGAAACGTGGTGCGGAGGAGAAGAGCGAACCCCGGAGGTGGAGCAGGTACAAGACATCGTTGAGCGCCTGCTCATGGAGCATCGGTTTTTTGATGTTGCCAAGTCCTACATTCTTTATCGCGAACAGCATCAGAAATTACGGGAAGAAAAAAAGATTGAGGAATTAGAAAAACTGGAAAGGCGACAGCTATGGGTCATACACAAAGATGGCGCACGAGAACCCTTTGATCCTAAGCGCCTTGCGGAAGTGTTCACGCAAGCATCAAAAGATTTCGAAAAAGAAGCGGATGTCGACGCGCTGGTAGAGCAGTGCAAGACCGCCATATACGACGGGATCACCGCAGAAGATGTCGGAAAGGCAACCGTGCTTACAGCCCGGTCGTTTATCGAGCGGGATCCCGCATATGACCATATTGCTGGTCGGCTCTTTCTTTCCCTGCTTATTCGAAAGGCATCCGGAAAAACATTCGTTCCCAAAACGAGGAATTTTGTGCTGGGATTTGCTCAGGATCTTGAGACGGTTTACAAAGAAACATTCATCAAAAATCTCAAAAAGGGAGTTGAGCTCGAGCGGCTCTCCCCGGAATTACTCAACTTCGACCTGGAGAAGCTGGCTGACGCCATTGATGTCAGCCGCGATGCGCTTTTTACCTATCGCGGACTTCACACGCTTCACGACCGGTACTTCATGCGCGATGAAGACGACCAAACTCGACTGGAACTTCCCCAAACATTTTTCATGCGCGTTGCCATGGGCCTTGCGTTGAACGAAGAGAAAAAAACGGAACGAACCATCGAGTTCTATGAAACCATCTCCTCCATGCGGTACATGCCTTCTACGCCGACGCTTTTCCATGCGGGGACCCGCCACCCGCAACTCTCGAGCTGCTATCTCACGACCGTTGAAGACGATCTTGCGCATATTTTCAAATGCATAGGCGACAACGCCCAATTATCCAAGTGGTCCGGAGGATTGGGAAATGATTGGTCTGGGCTTCGTGGCATGGGGGCGCTGATCAAGAAAACGAACGTAGAGAGCCAAGGCGTCATTCCTTTTCTGAAGATCGCAAACGACACCACGGTTGCCATAAACCGAAGCGGAAAACGCAGGGGAGCTACCTGCGCGTATCTTGAGACGTGGCATTATGATATTGAAGATTTCCTGGAACTTCGTAAAAATACCGGCGACGATCGTAGAAGGACGCACGACATGAATATCGCGAACTGGATACCGGATCTCTTCATGAAACGCGTCATGCAGGACGAAGAATGGACGCTTTTTTCTCCAGACGAGACGCCGGAACTTCATCATATTTTTGGAAGAGCTTTCGAAGAGAAGTACCGTGAATATGAGGAGAAGGCTCTGGCGGGCAACATAAAGCTTTTTAAAAGGGTTCCGGCAAAAGACCTATGGCGTAAAATGCTTACTATGCTTTTTGAAACGGGGCATCCGTGGGTAACGTTTAAGGATCCCTGCAATATCCGTTCCCCGCAAGACCATGTAGGAGTAGTGCATAGCTCAAATCTTTGCACCGAGATCACCCTAAACACCTCGAAAGAAGAAACGGCTGTATGTAATCTGGGCTCAATTAATCTTGCGCGGCATATTATCGGAGGAAGACTCGATGAGACGCTACTTGAGCGCACGGCGAGCGTGGCGATGCGGATGCTCGATAATACCATCGACATCAACTTCTATCCGACTCCCGAGGCACGATTGTCGAATCTGAGACATCGTCCCGTGGGACTTGGCGTCATGGGTTTTCAAGATGCGCTTTACATGCTTGGTATTCGTTTTGATTCCGATGCCTGTGTTGCGTTTGCAGATGAAAGCATGGAAAGCGTCGCGTACTACGCCATTGCCGCATCCGCAAATCTTGCGCGTGAGCGGGGAACGTACGAAAGCTACAAGGGTTCCAAATGGGATCGTGGCATTTTCCCTATTGATACGCTTAACCTTCTCGAGGAAGAACGAGGCATGCGCATTGATGTGTCCCGCGAAAGTCATCGGGACTGGACGGTCCTGCGCAACGAGGTTAAAACCTTTGGTATGCGCAATTCGAATTGTCTGGCCATAGCTCCCACTGCAACCATCTCGAACATTACCGGTTGTTTCCCCTGCATAGAACCCATTTACAAAAATCTTTATGTGAAGTCGAACATGAGCGGAGAATTTACGGTGGTAAATCCGTATCTGGTGAGTGACTTGAAGAAGCTCGGGCTTTGGAATACGACGATGCTTGAAATGCTGAAATACTACGACGGCAATATCCAGCAGATCGCGGCAATTCCCCAGGAACTGCGGGATCGCTATAAAGAAGTATTTGAGATAGAAAGCGAATGGCTGATAAAAGCAGCGGCCCATCGCGGAAAATGGATAGATCAATCACAGTCGCTGAATATTTTCATCCGCGGCACCTCCGGTAAGAAGATTTCCGATACGTATTTTTATGCATGGAAAATGGGACTTAAAACTACGTACTATTTGCGCACCGAGGCAGCAAGCGGCATAGAGAAAAGCACGCTCGATATTAACAAATGGAAGGAATTTCGCGAAACGATTTTGACGGACGAGGGAGTAAGGGTGGAATCGCACGCGCCGAGCGCGACTATCCGGGAAGCAGAGCAGCTGCCGATCCAGACGTTGAAGATTTGTGGCATTGATGACCCCACCTGCGAAGCGTGCCAATAGAAAGTTTGATTTTAGCGCATTTCGTCGTTGAATGCTCCGGCACTCCCTCGCCGTAGTACGCCTACGGCTCGGTTCGTTCTTTGCATTCGCCTAGAACCGCATCTAAAGCAAAAACTTTCTAAAATACTAACTCAATTTCTTAGTTTTCGAGACATGCCTTCCTTCTATAAGAAAAAAAGGATATTGAACTGTTCCGATACCGACCCCAACAAAATACTGCCTATGCAGTATAAATGGGCGCGCGAGCACTATAAAAAGGGCGTGGCGAACAACTGGACCCCAGAAGAGGTGGTGATGCAGCAAGATATAGAAATGTGGAAGAAAAAAGGCGCCCTGTCACCGGACGAACGCCGGCTTATTATGTGGAATCTGGGTTTTTTCTCAACAGCCGAATCGCTCACCGCAAATAACATTGTACTTGCCATTTATCGGCACATCACAAATCCCGAATGCCGCCAGTATCTTCTGCGCCAAGCCTATGAGGAAGCGGTGCACACCGATACCTTCATCTACTGTTGCGACTCCTTGGGACTGGACCCGGACGAAGTGTATAACATGTACCAGACCATCCCCTCAATAAAAGCAAAGGACGATTTTGTCGTCGATATCACCAAAACCATTTTCGACGAAGCGTTCCAAACAAAGACCCCGCAGGACATACAGCGATTCGTAAATGACCTTGTGGGCTATTACGTTATTATGGAGGGTATTTTCTTCTACGCAGGATTTGTCATGATGCTTTCGTTTCTGCGGCAAAACCGCATGGTGGGTGTCGGCGAGCTATTCCAATATATCCTGCGCGACGAGTCGGTACACCTGGCGTTCGGCGTCGATCTTATTAACGCTATCGTGGAAGAAAATCCCCAGATTTGGACGAAAGAATTCAAGGAATCCATTGTGGCGAATATAAAAAGATCTGTGGATCTTGAAAATGCATACGCGCGCGATGCGCTGCCAAGAGGCATCCTGGGTCTTAACGCCGATAATATCAAGGAGTATATGCAATATATTGCCGATCGGCGGCTTGAAAAAATTAATCTTCCTAAGGTGTATCGATCGGAGAACCCCTTTCCGTGGATGAGCGAGATCATCGACCTTAAAAAAGAAAAGAACTTTTTTGAAACGCGCGTTACCGAATATCAGACCGGGGGAGCGCTGGAATGGGATGCGACATAATGTCTTACAAAAAATAGGCGGATATGTTTTGGAGAAAAAGTGAAAAAACGAATATCATTCGGCTTTCGATGGTTGGGGCACTGGGCCTTTTTGCAGCAGTTCTTATCCGGCACGAGATGCAAAAGCCACTTCCGGATTTGGGCCAGCTATTTCTTGTAGCACTTCCGTCGCAGCTTGCGAAAGTTTCGCTTGACTTTGGAGACGGAAAAAAACGTGAATTTCGAGGAGCTCTCACGCCGAATATGAGCGCATTGGAAGCCCTTTCCATATCAACGGATATAGCGAATCTTCCCCTTTCCCACACGCCCACAAAAGAAGGAGTTCAGATTGCCATGATTGACGGGAAGAAGACCGAAAAAAAGAAACGGTGGGTATTTTATATAAACGGAAAAATTGGAGGAGACCCGGCAACATATCAAATGAAAGCGGGGGACGGGATCGAGTGGAGGTATCAATAAGGCGATATGGACAAAAATATTCCCCGTCTCTACCCCCAAGCGTCCTTAAAAGGACGTATTTTGCATTTTGGGATGCGGAGCACAAATTAGCCGTCCGAGAATGTCTCTTTTTACGGGGCGGGAGCACCCACGATTTCTTGCGGGATTTGCGTTGCTTAAATTTGACTTTTAGGCATACAATATGGAGTGATGGCAAAGAATAATATTTTCATGCAGATGTTCGATATCAAGCCGACCGACGTGTTTGGAAATGTTAATGGTGCCCGCATCAAGAATCTTCAGCGCATCATTACACTTGAGCGAAAAAAAACCGCCGCAGACCTAAGGCGGCTCCACGATGCACTGCAGATAAACCCCGTGTCAAGGCATCGGGCAGAAAAAGAGGGTGTGTTTGAGGCGCGAATACCAGCCGTCGTTCCAAAATTAAAACCACAGCCTTCATTGCATCGCCAAGCTTTGCAAGACAGCCCGTCTGCACAGCACTCGCGGCTTGATGCCGAAAACCGCAAGTCTCGCATGATGAGCCTTGAGGGCCATAACTTCCTGCCTTCCCGCGAAGAACTTATGCGGGAAATTGAGATTATTGAGGAGCGCGACAGAAAATTAGCCCTATTTAGCCGTCTTACCCATGAGCTTGAGCATGATCTAGAAAAAAAACCCCCACCGTTGTCTCAAAAACAGCAGTACGCCCATAGAGAAAAAAAATCTTCATCGGTCCCCATTTTTGAAAAACTCGCAGAGCTTTCGCGTCAGGCCCTTTTTTTCTTCCGTCCGCCGAGCCTCTGGCCGCAATCCGTCCGTGTTCTTGCAAGCATATTTCTTGCCTCATTTTTTTTCGGATCCCTAACATATCTTGTCGCCGGGTATTACTCCAAAACCGCAGGGTCTGCGCGAAGCGAGGGTCTTGCGGCGTATGGCCGTCTGATGCGGGGAGTTGATGCCGCCCTGAGAAGAGACTTCGTCCAGGCAGGAGGAGATTTTTCCGTTGCGCACAAGAGCCTGAAAAGTATTGGCGGATTGTCGCGCATGGCCGCATCGGGCCTTGTTGCCATTTCCGACGCATTGTCGCTTTCCAGCCAAACTTCATCCGGTGTTCATGTGCTGGACGCAGCAGAGAGATTTGCCAAGGCCGGAGAGGATATAGCGGCTTATGCGGCGCTTTTTTCAAAAAATGGCGTTGGGTCTTTGACGCCCAAAGAATTTATCACGGGATATATGGGCGCGTCGGATCTCCGGCATGCAAAGAAACTTCTTGCGGATGTGATATTAAATCTTGAAGAAGCTGCCGACAGCCTTGCCAAGACGGATGTTGAGAAACTTCCCGAAGAATTCCAAAAAAGCGTAGGGATGCTGCGGGATAAAATCCCGGGAGCCCTCCTGTTGGCGCGCCAGTTTGCTTCCTTCCAGGATTCACTTTTTGATGTATTTGGATACATGGGGCCTCGAAAATATCTGGTGGTATTTCAAAATAGCGCCGAACAGCGTCCGACGGGCGGATTCATCGGTAGCTACGCGCTCCTCGATGTTCTCGACGGAAAAATAACACGCATATTTATTGACGATGTTTTCAATATTGACGGACAGCTTGTCGAGAAAATCGTTCCGCCATTTCCCATCCAGAAAATTTCTACGGCATGGTCTTTGCATGACGCGAATTGGTTCTTTGATTATCCCACTTCCGCAAAAAAAATAGCCTGGTTTTACGAGAGAACCGGCGGCGCCTCTCTTGACGGCGTCTTTGCCGTGACGCCGGCATTTTTACAGAATGTGCTTGAGCTCACGGGACCGCTTATGCTCCCGGGCTACGATCTTGCATTAACGCAGGACAATTTTCAAGACGAGCTTTCTTATCTTGTCGAGGAAGGATCTTTAAAAAAAGAGGGGGAGTCGCCAAAGGTGGTGCTGAGGGACCTGGGAACCCTAATCCTTGACCAACTGCAGGCACAATGGAAATCGGGCGAAACGCTCATATTCTTCAATATGCTCTCTCGGGCTCTTGAAAAAAGGGATCTTACGCTGTGGGTGAAGGAGCCGTCCATTGAAGAATTTTTGGCCAGGCGCCAATGGGGCGGTTCGGTTCGGGTAAGCGATGGCGATTATCTCGCGGTGGTGCATGCGAATATCAACGGGTACAAAACCGACCGGGTTATCACCCAAGAGATTTTTCATGACGCGCATATTCTTCAAGATGGTTCGGTCGTTGATACGCTTACGATAACCCGTACGCATCATGGCTCCCCCACCCCGCGCTATCTTGAGCTTTATCAAAAAGTAAACGCCGATTATCTGCGCATTTTTGTGCCAAAGGGTAGCACGTTGCTCGGCGCCGAAGGCCATACACTTCAAGAGCACATCTCGCCGATAAATTACGCAGAGGCAAATTTCGCGCAAGACCCGGAAGTACGCGAACTTGAATTATCGTTACGCATTGACGAGGAATCGGGAACCCACATCTATGATGAGGCCGGCAAGACGGTTTTTGCGAATTGGGTGTACGTGAGTCCCGGCGAGACTGTCACGGTGCGCTATACCTACAAGCTTCCGTGGAGCATTAAACGCGGTGAAGGCGGGAAATACGTGATGCTTGCGCAAAAACAGGCCGGCGAGGGGCCCACGGTGTTCAGCGGCTCTGTTCACATAGACGGGGCGGCTTTTATAGCAGAGGGGGATATTCCTCAAAGCGTTCCGTTCGAGAAAGATATTGAGTATATCGCGGACATCAGGTAGGCGTTCGCTTTGTCCGCGCGAATCCGTTTCTATTCCCCCAATAAGGCCCTCAGGGTATTTTTTGCGCACACGTCCCAAGAAAACATTTTTGTGCGCTCAATCCCGCGCCCTACCATCATCTCCTTGGCGCGCGCGCCACTAAGAAGAGTTGAAATTGCTTCGGCCATCTCCGAAGGCCGGTAGGGGTCTATAAGTATCGCCGCATTCCCGCAAACCTCCGGAAGCGAAGAGCGATTTGATGTGACAACGGGAACTCCGCAAGCCATTGCCTCAAGTGGAGGAAATCCGAATCCTTCAAAAAAGCTTGGATATACAAAAGCCTCCGCGAGGTTATATAAAGCCGGCTTATCTTCGTCGGCGACGAAACCGGTAAATACGATATCGTCCGAATAGGATGATATTTTTGCCGTCTTGAATATATCACGACACAGCCATCCTTTTGTTCCGGCGATGACCAGCTTGTAGCTTTTAGCTGATAGCTGATAGCTTTTTAAGATCCCGAATGCTTTTATAAGGCCGGTGATGTTCTTGCGGGGTTCGAGCGTTCCGAAATACAGGATAAAGTGCTCGGGAAGACGATACTTCTTCTTTACCTCATAGAGCCTTGGATTTGTTTTCTCAAGCGGCAGAAATTCATTTCCTACGCCGGGGTATATGACGCCGATACGCTCTTTGGGAATACCGTAAAGATTTCCAAGGTCATGTTTTGTTGAGTGGGAGACGGCAATGAGATGGTCTGCGCTTGCAAGTTGTCTTCGGGGAATCATAAGATACCTGTGCCACCAAAGCTTTTCCCTCGAGAAAAATTCCGGATAGCGCTCAAAGGCAAGATCGTGGACTGTGATGACGTGGCGTACGTTACGCGAAAGCGCGACATTCACCATATGCGGGCTCCAGAAAACATCGCACCCGCCAATCAGCTTGTCTGCCTTTGGCCAATCGACAAGCGCATGCGCGGCTAGTAGTGGGCGGTTTGGAATGGACCGTTCATTAAGCTCTACGTTGCCGGCATTGAGCCACGGGTAGGCGAGTTTTTGTTTGCGCCACGCATTGTAAAAAAGCCGGAAGGTGATTTCCGGATTTTTTTCTATCATGCGTGGCAGGAGATTGAGCAGATATTCCTCCACGCCGGTGCGCTTCCCGAGCACCAACACGCGTATATCAATGCCCATGACCGGCTTTGACATATTTGAGGCTGTGTACTAGCATTAATTCCAGTTATTTTTATCGCAGACAACTTTCGAAACAAGGAGGAAAAAATGAGTAAATTGTCGGATAAGATTGTATTAGCCGCTACGGCAATGAGGCATGCTGAGAGAAGGATGCTTCTGACTACTGCAAAGGCGGTTGTTTCACTAGGCAAGCGTGTTCCAGTCGAGCGGGCGGTGGATACGGAGAGAAATGCTCTTGAAAGGGCCATCACCGATTACAACATTGCCAAAGGGAATTTCGATAAATTGGTCGCACGCCTGCCATAGTACCAACCACACTTTTCCGCCTCGGTAATATCCGAGGTGTTTTTTTATTCTCGCTATACCGTCTTTATCAGCGCAAAGCTGTTGTTCTGAAAATCGATGAGGGCAGAATCACCCCGCACAAGATTGTTCTTGAGTATTTCTTCCGCGACAAGGTCGCGGATTTTTTTTCGTATAACATGGCGCAGGGGACGTGCGCCGAACTGCGGGTCATAGCCAAGCTGGGAGAGCGTTGCTACCGCCTGCGACGTAATGGAAAGTCGAATGCCTCGGTCTTTCTCAAGTTGTATAAAAAGAGATTTAAGCTGCAGCTGGGCAACCTGCATAAGGTCTTGCGGTGAGAGCGATTTGAAAACAATGATGTCGTCGAAACGATTAAGGAGCTCCGGCTTAAAGTATGCGGTAAGTTTTTCTTTCAGCTCTCCGGCGATTGCCGATACGGGCTTGCCCGCCCTAAGGCTCTCGAGCACGAACAGGGAGTGGGCATTGGAGGTCGCAATAATAATGGCGTTGGTGAAATCTATGGTGGTTCCCGCTGCGTCCGTAACCCGTCCGTCGTCCAGCACTTGCAGAAAAATATCCAGAATGTTCGCATGCGCTTTCTCAAATTCATCAAGCAAGAGAAGGCTATAGGGGTTATGCTTCATGCGCTCGGTAAGCTGTCCGGGTTCTCCGCCATCCGGGGAGCCAATGAGCCTGTATACCGATTCGCGCGTCTGAAATTCAGACATGTCAAAACGCACCATAGATTTTTCGCTCTTGAAATATACTTCGGCCAAGGCTTTGGCGCACTCGGTTTTTCCAACGCCCGTAGGTCCGATGAAAAGAAAGCTTCCCACCGGCGCATTCTGCCTCCGCACGCCCGCGCGACTTTGCCGGAGGATGTCTGCTACGGCATTGACGGCTTCCTCCTGGTCAATGATGTGTTTATGGATTTCCTCATTAAGTCCCAGGAGCGTTTTCGATTCTTCCCGGGTAACATTGCTTACGGGAATGCCGGTTCGTTCGGATACCAATGCCGCGATATCGTTTTCGATCAGCATGGATTTTTTGTTACGCTTTACCAGCTCCACGCCTTCGCCCAGAAGGTCCAGGGCTTTTGCGGGGAAGAGTTTGTCGTGAATGTAGCGGGCGGAGAGTTCCACGGTCTTTTTGAGTGCAGGATAGCTTATGGCTATTCCCTCCACGTCCTCCAGAATCCTTGCTCGGCCCGAGAGCACGCGGAGCGCGTCTTTCTCGTCTATTTCTTTCACCTCCGCGGTGTCAAAGTTATTCTTGAATTCCGCGTGCGGTTCAATGACCGCATGGTAGTTTTTCGCATCGGTAAGGCCGATAACCTGAAAAGCCCCCCCGGAAAACATCGGACCCAGAACCGTGGAAATGCTTATGCCTTCTCCGCTCCCGGTCGTAAGAAGGGTGTGGATCTCGGGAATGGCAAGGATGATGTTGCCCGCTCTTGCAATATCGTTCATCACTTCCACCACGCGCCTGTGCAGATCCCCTATATTTTTTGTTCCGGCGACCAAAAGCCCCACATCAAGAACCACCAAGCGCTTGTCGAATAGTTTTTGCGGAACTTCTTCTCGGTTAATCAGCCAGGCGATATGTTCCACGATCGTTGTTTTGCCGGATCCGGTTTCACCGACCAATAACACGTTATTTTTTGTCGCACGATTTAATATCCGTAGCACGATGCCGACTTCTTCCCGATGTCCTACCAGGAATCCTGCATAGCCGGCGCGCGCCAGGTCCGTAAGATCCTGTGCATATTGGTCGAGGTGATAGGTCGGACGCGCGGTCCAGGCGCGATTCATCACGCGATGCTTGATGCTTCTGCTGCCTCGGCGCAGAAAATGTCGGCTCGATGCGTCAAGCGCATATACAATGCCGCGCAAGTCGTCTTGGTGGACGCTCCATCGCTGCAGGAATGTTTTGAGAGCGGGGATTTCCTCATCGAGCGTAGAGAGCACAATATCCTCGGGCATAACATACTCATGTCCCAGATTTAGCGATTCGAGAAGGCTTTCGCGAAGCAGGCGCTGAAAAAACTCATTTCGGGGAGAGAAAGACTTTTCCTTTTCAAAGGTATCGTCCATGAGCCCCTGTAGCGTTTCAAGGTCCTTGGCAAAGGAAGTGACGTCAATTTCAAGATAACCAAGAGCCTTTTGTATGCGCTTGTGTGCCATAGCTTCGCGCAACATGATGGGGATGAGCGCATCCAGGTCTTTCCCACGCATTGCGCAGCATACCCGTCCGAGAAAAGCGATCGAGAGAGGATGTAAAAAAATCGCCGCATTTTTCGGTAGGGGTTTTTTGGATCTTCGAAACGCAATAAGCGAGCGCATACCATGTTTTCGCTCGAAGATCTCGTGTACGAAGAAAAGCGCAAACAGCATCCCAAGGGATATTTCCGGTCCAAAGAGATCCTTGAGTGCATTAGCAGGAAAAGAAAAGGAAAATACGTACCGTGGATCGAAAATCTGCCGCGGAAAGCCCGAAAAGAGGAGCGATACGGCCACAACGGCAAAGAAGCAGAAAGCGGCAACAAAGCCTCCCCGGACAACTTTTCTCTCGATTGCCGAGAAGTAAAAATTTGGATCATCGAATTTCACCGATGACGAAGGCGGCGGAGGCGCATCAAGAATGATTTTTTGTTCTTTTGCCATTTAGTTTAGACGAGACGGCTCAATAAGAAAATAGGTATTGCCAGGTATAAGCCGTACGCCGTTGCAAAAAACGTGAGAAGAAATGCGTAAAGTATGACCGAAAGAAACATTCGCCCGAGACGTATGGGAATGCCCACAATCGTGCCGAAGCGCGTATCGTCTCCGTAGAGGGGTTTGTACCAGTTTGCCGCCGTAATGCGCAGAGAGATCATGCGTTCAAGTTCGGCAAAAAAATCAAGAACGCTATGCCAATAGATGCGCGATCCATTAGTGTACCAATGGAGAAAAAACCTCCCGATTTTACGGAACAGCACGGTAAGAATGTAGACAATGGCGCGTAGGCTCATATGAAGCAGTGTAACACAATAAAAAAACCCCTGCCTAGGAAGGCGGGAGCGGGAACCATACACTCTTCCACATATCCTACTCTATCGTAATGCCCATATTGCGGGCGGTGCCCTCAATGATCTTCGACGCGGCTTCAACGTCATCGGTGTTAAGGTCGGGCATTTTTTTCGTTGCGATATCGCGCAATTGCGCGCGGGTAATCTTACCGACTTTGGATTTATGCGGCTCCTTAGAACCCTTTTCAATGCCCGCGGCCTTTTTCAAAAGATCAGAGGCCGGGGGTGTTTTGAACACCATGCTGTAGGTTCGGTCTTCGTAAATAGTGACTTCAACGGGCACAATCTCGCCCGAACGCGATGCGGTCGCGTCATTGAATTTTTTGACGAACTCTCCCAAATTCAAACCGTGCTGGCCTAAAGCCGGCCCCACGGGAGGCGCGGGTGTTGCGCTTCCTGCGGGAAGCTGGATTTTTACTAACGCTTTTATAGGTTTTGCCATGGCTACCAATCACGAATTTACAGATGCCACACGAATCTACAGATTCACGAATATTCGTGAATTCGCGTTATTCGCGTGATATTTGCATCATTCGCGATTCTCAAATTTTCTTAATTTGCAAGAAGTCGAGTTCTACCGGCGTTTCTCTCCCGAACATGGATACCAATACCTTAACCTTTCCGCGCTCTTCGTCAACCTCGCTTACTTTTCCATCAAAATCCTTGAAGGGTCCGTCCGTAATTTTCACCGGGTCGCCCTCAGCAACATCAATGTTGTATTTCGGCTCCTCTACCCCCATGCGCTTCTGCAGGTCCGCGATTTCTTCGGTTGAGACCGGGGTTGGCGTGGTTCCGGCGCCGACGAACCCCGTCACGCGCGGTGTATTGCGCACCACATACCACGAATCATCGGTTACCGTCATTTCAACCAGCACGTATCCCGGATAAATTTTTTCTTCCACCATGCGCCGCTTGCCGCCCTTGATGCGGATTTTCTTTTCTTTGGGAACCATCACGCTAAAAATCTTATCCTCCATTCCCAGCGATTCAATACGCTGTTGGAGATTGCGTGCGACGGTATCCTCATAACCGGAGTAGGTGTGGAGCACGTACCAGTTCCTCTCTTGGGTAACTTGTTTTGGCATGATCTAGCTGATTAGCCCGCTAGCTTCCTGGAAAGATTTCCAGAAAGTTAGAAAGCCTACTTGAATGCAAACGAATTCAATATATAGGAGAACAAATAATCAAGCGCGCCAAGGAATAGCATAATTGCCACAGAAACGCCGATGACTACCAGCGTATACTGTGTAGTTTGTTCGCGGGTCGGCCAGGAAACTTTTTTAAGCTCCGTGCGGACCTCTTTTAGAAATTTCGTAAGCACGTTCATAGATCCCCCTTAATCCATCTAAAAAGCCCCCGAAGGGCTACCTTTTTCAGTATACGCGATCTAGAAAATGAGTCAAGGGCAATGATAATGACATGGCTAAGGAGCATAGCTTGGTCGCGGAACGACTCCGGCCTTTTTCAGGGGCCATCCGCGAAACCAAGCCCTTCCAACAATATTTTTTTCCGGTAAAACTCCCCACCGGCGCGAATCACTCGAGGCGGAACGGTTGTCGCCGAGCACGTAATATTCTCCTTCTCCCAAGGAAATACTTGTTTTGCCGTGTGTAAACATGCTTTTCGGAATGTAGGGCTCTCCAAGCTCTACTCCGTTCACTAAAACCCTGCCCTCATCAATAGCTATTCCGTCCCCGGGCAAACCGACTATGCGTTTAATGAAGTATTCCGATGGATCAAGCGGATAACGGAATACCACCACGTCCCCGCGTTCGGGCCTGCCAAAACAATGCTTCGTCCCGGGGACACAGCTGTAGCCGATTTCATTTACGATAAGGTACTCTCCATCATCGAAATTCGGCTCCATAGAAGCGCCTTTTACGTAGAAGGGCTGGACGATGAACGATCGTATGAGAAATACGGCAACAAGGGAAACGATGACGGTTTTGCCGGTTTCGGAGACGAATTGGAGGATTTTCTTTAACGCGTTCATGAAAATATGAGACAATTCTACCACATAAATTTATACGGAGCAATCCCCCATAAAAGAAAAACCCGCACCATGCGGGCATTTTGTCGAATGCAGAGATCTAAGAACGCAAGCGGTCCAGGGCAAGCTGTAGATTGCGGGTATATTCAATGCATCCTCGCCATGGCCAGGAATTCTCTCTTTCCGCCACTTGCTCTTTCGCTAGTTTTAGCAATTTTGGTGCGAGGAGTTGGTCGCTGAATACGATTTTGCCCAAAACCCCATCGGTTTCCACGATGAGTCCTGAGCCTGCACCGAGCGCTTCGATGGTCAGCCGGAGCCCCCGGAATTCTGCCTCGAAGATTGGATGCGTAGTTCCGGGTAGGCGTTGCCACAGAATCTCGTTTGCGGTCGTTAGCTCGCTAATCCTTGCCAGAAGTTCTTCTTCGAGCCGGTACTGTTCCCCCATGAGCTGGTTTTGTTTGTCGGGGTCAGACATTTCCACCTCCTCTTTGACCTAGGAAAAGAACGTCTCTAAATATACAACAAGGAGCTGGAAACGTCAACTCCCCAGATGTTCCGAAAAGCATGATATGCTTTGTATATGCTATTGAATCGAGAAAAATGAAGAGCGACAAGTTTTTTGTTTTTCCGGCACTGCAAAAAAAACAAGCTTTCGTGTTACCCCTCGTTTGCCAAAAAGTTACATGACTCTATTTCAAAAACACATATATGAAATAACGAAGAAAATTCCCCACGGAAGGGTTTCGACATATGCCGTCGTTGCCCGCGCCATCGGAAGGCCAAAAGCCGTAAGAGCCGTAGGGAGCGCACTCAATAAAAATCCATTTGCGCCCCATGTTCCCTGCCACCGCGTGGTACGTTCCGATCTGACCGTTGGCGGGTTTGCCAGTGGTAGCCATGCGAAAATAAAACTTCTGCTCAAGGAGGGAGTAATTGTGCGGGGTGGAAAAATACCCTCAAAGTATGTGCTTTCCTACCATTCTCTTCTCTAATTCGCGCGAATTAGAGAAGGGTTATTCCAGGCTCGGATACATGAAAGAAATCTTCAGAAAATTCCTTTTGTACTGGATGCCAGCGACTCTTTGGGCTTGGGTGATATTCTATCTTTCATCCATTCCCTCCCTTGAATCGGGGCTTCCCGGTACGTGGGACGCGGTCTTGCGTAAGGGCGCGCACGTTTTTGTATATGCGGTGCTCACATGGCTTATTTTTCGGGCGCTTGGTTCGGGACATGCCGTACAGTACAAAAAAGCAATCGTCTGGGCGATGTTCTTTGCATTGTTCTACGCCTGCTCCGACGAATTTCATCAGCACTTTGTTCCGGGTCGTCACGGAAGGGCGCGCGATGTGGCAGTGGACGCCATCGGCATTGCTGTTGTCGGAATTTTCATTGCAAGGAAACCAAGAGTGCGATAGACTAGTATTCGCATGTAGTTCATTTTCAAGGAGGCCTCATGCCGAAAGATAGTCAGGTTCTCACTTTCCGATGTGGCAAGCACCCAAAATATACCGGCGAGTATCGTCCCCGGTTCTTCTGCCAATTTTGCCTGCTGTTGTATGCCTTCGTACACCAGCACCGCAAAGACGCCGAACGGCATCTTGGTAGCTTGAACCACTTCCGTTACTTTCTTAACGGAGTCAATCTTTCTTGGGTCTGTGCGAGGATTCGGCTTAGCACGCGCAGGCGCCTGGCGACTACGGTACGATGCCATTCGCATCCCCGGTACGTGGGCGAGAAACCGACCGATGGGTTGTGCCAAGGCTGTAAGCTCATCTTTGCCATAAGACAGCGCAATAACCCGAAGGCGCGCAAGATATTTAATGGCGTCCCGGAACTAGACGACTCACGAAGCCTCGAAGAGGCGTGCTGGTCTCTAGGCGCCAAAAGACCGTAACAACTCAAAAACTCCCCATCGGGAGTTTTTTATATTTTGGAGTGAGAGAAAGTTGATATGGTTTTTCGCGGGTTTTGAGTGCTCCGCGGGCATGGTTCGAGCGAAGCGAGAGAGCGGAGCGCGAAACCCCGAGCGAGTCGGCTGGGACAAGCGAGGAAAGCGAAAAGCTATATTAGCTTTCTCGAACAAATTCTACGACTTTTTCAAAAACCTTCGGATGCGACATCGCAAGCTCACTTAATACCTTCCGGTCCAGTTCAATGCTTTTTTTCTTGAGTGCATCGATGAAGCGGCTGTAGGAAAATCCCAAGGGGCGCAAAGCCGCGTTCATACGGAGTTGCCACAGACCGCGCATCACGCGCTTTTTTGCTTTGCGGTCGCGGTAGCGGAATTTATGCGCATGAAGTACCGCTTCGTGCGCCAGCCGTATATGGCTTTTCCGCCCCCAGCGGAAACCCTTGGTTTGCTTGAGTATTTTTTTGTGCCGGCGAAGCTTCGTTACGCCTTTTTTGACTCGGGCCATACCAATGAAAATTTTTAGTTGAATGGAAGATACTGCTTCACTGTTTTTGCATTAACCTGTGCAAATGCGAACCGCTTTTTCTTGAAGCGCATGGTGTTTGACGTTTTTCTTGCATTGAAATGGTTCACCGCGCCACGCTTGCGCAAGAGCTTGCCGGATTTGGTAAGTTTGAAGCGTTTAGCCACCATTTTATTTGTTTTGCCCATCATACGATTGATGCTATCTAGTTTTAGGAAAAAATCAGTCCTTTCGAAAGCGTTAAAATTATGAAGCCTTTCCAATAATCATGGTAAATCCCCAAGGCTGTCTTTTCGGTTCCTGCTCTATCTTAATCGAAATCGGTAATATGTCAAGAAATTCCTTGAGTTTGGCTTTGGCGAGCTCCGGATGGGCCTTCTCACGGCCCCGAAGCATGAAATCCACCTTTACCTTATCGCCCTTTTCTAAAAATTGTTTAGCCTTGCCGGCTTTTACCTCCAAGTCGTGCCGAGAGATGTGAACGCCAATGCGCATGCCGCGGACTTCCACTTCGTGCGCATGAGCTTTTCTTTTGTGTTCTTCTTTAGCCGTCTGATAAAGGTATTTTCCGAAATCCATTATTTTGCAAACGGGGGGTTGGGCATTGGGAACGATTTCGATCAGGTCGAGACCCTTTTCTTTCGCAAGTCGAATGCCTTCGGCGGTCGGCATCACCCCGATCTGTTTTCCGTCGCTTGAGATGACCCGAACCTCCGGAGCCCTGATGTTCTCATTCGTGGGAATGAATTTTCTTCTTGGCGGCTCCGGCCTTCTGCCGCGATGGAATCTGTGTCGCATAACAGCGCAATACTAACATTATTCAAAAATTAAGCGTTTACCAAAAGCAGAATACCATGCTCAAGAGATCCGCGCAACTCGCCCGATTTCTTCCCGAACCACCTTGCGGTCATCCCACGACATCATCCTTCCTCCTTTAAGAGCCATGAGCTGTTCTGCGCCCTTTCCGGTGATAATCAGGGTATCTCCTGGACGCGCAAGCGCTATCGCGTGGCGTATAGCCTCTCTCCGGTCCAGAATTTTAATTAATTCCGGCGTGCTTGCCGAATAGCTTTCTTCAATCAACTTCTCTCCAAAGTATTTTTTGTAAAGCTCGTTGGCGTGTTGAGCGCCCGATGCCACATCCTCCATAATACTCATCGGATCTTCATCGTAAGGGTCTTCATTTGTAATAATGACCGCATCTCCCCACGTGCCGGCAATCGCGCCAAGCAGAGGTCGTTTCCATGCGTCTCTTCCGCCGCCAGCGGCTCCCAGAACGCAAATGAGCCGCCCTGGATTTTTTCCTCCTTCCTTCGGGAACCGAAGCGTTCGGTATACTGCGTCCAGAGAATCGGGGGTGTGTGCGTAATCCACAACTGTGACAAAAGACTGACCGGCATCAATATACTCCATGCGTCCCGGCAAGCTTCGTATGTTGCCGAGCGCTTCCATTATTGAGGGGAGTGTTAAGCGCTCGGAAATTCCAACGGAAATTGCGGCTAAAGCGTTTTGCACATTGAACATTCCGGAGAGCCGTAGAGTGCACGGCGTTTCCCGTACCGTGAACGACGTTTTGCGTTCTTCCGGTCTAACATTCTCTGCAATAATATGTTCGCATATAGAGATTTCTTCATTATCATTATGAGCTCCAACATGAAAACAATACTTTCGGTCCGCAGCGAACGCCAAGAAATCGTCCGCACGCGCATCGTCGCCATTTGCAACGATCGTCTTTTGTATGCGGATCCATTTTCCCCCTACATGCTTCTTGCGCCGGGTGCTCTTGAGACAAGCAAATAGCTTTTGCTTCTCGGCCAGGTACTTTTCAAAACTCCCATGAGACTCGATGTGCTCGGGCGCGATGTTAGTGAAAACTGCCGTATCAAAATCGATGTACGCATGCCGATATTGGGCAATGCCCTCCGAGGTAACTTCGCAAACCGCATAGGTGCATCTTGCCTTCACCATGCGTCGCAATTTGCGCTGTATGAAAAATCTTCCCGGCATCGTCATTTTCTTCTTGTTCATCTCTTCGTGCTCGCCGATTTTGAAATGAAGGCTGGAAAGCGCGCCGACTTTGTGGCCGGCATGCTCCAGTATTTTAGTTATGAAATAGACAGCGCTTGTTTTTCCTTTCGTGCCCGTAACGCCAATAACAATAAGATTGTGCGACGGGAAGCCGTAGACAAGCGCTCCAAGAAATGCAAGCGCAAGATGATACCAGTCAAGCGCCCACCCCGGTATAATTTTTTTTATGGACCTCTTTATCATCGTTTGCCATTATACCGTATTTTCACTATAGTGAAAGCGTAGATATGTTGCGCCCGTAGCTCAACGGATAGAGTACTTGGCTTCGAACCAAGGGGTTGCAGGTTCGATTCCTGCCGGGCGCACATACAATGCTAGCGTGAGCAAGGCGCGCGGGATCGTGCTTGATGGGCAACTACGATATTTTGTGATAATTGTTCGGGGAGAACGAAGTAAAAAAGATCTCACCGCGCGTTCAATAAAAAATATATAATCACATGAAACTACGGAACTTGCTTTTATACATCACAAACAATGAGCAGGTGTCTCGCCACGAAGAATTTTTTGATGCGGCGTTCTTTGTCATTAATACCGCTGCAGTGTTTTTCGGCATCGTTATGTTCATTGTTCGGGATGAGCCGCAGTGGATACCCGTGCTCATTATTGAGTACACTTGGGCATTAGATAATATGCGGCACAACAGGCCGTAGGAACCCATCATGGGGCCGGGAATAAAAAACTCACCGTGCATCACGGCGATTTTTTTATTTTACGGAGCTCTGTAGCCAGATCTCTTCTAGCTTTTGAGAGCGGTAAGAGACGAAGCAATTGCGTAACCAGCCGATGATTCTAAAATATCGTTTGACGACACTCACCCAAGCTTGTACCATTCAATGTTAGTCTGAACATTTACAAAATGAGGTGCCGCATGCTCTCAAAGAAAGCAAGAAAAGCGTTTCATGCGTTTTGGAAGATTGCCAATGCGGAGCAGGCGATTTGGCCGCAAAAACGAAAACTTCTTTCACGAAAAGACCGCGAGTCAACTCTTGAGAGTGCAGGATATAATCTCTTTCGCATCCCGTCGCATGCCGTATACATTGACCTTTTGACCGACAGTGGAACATCGCGAATGTCGGAAGCGCAATGGATGGGGATGCTAGAAGGCGATGAATCCTATGCGGGATCGGAAAGTTGGAAGCGGCTGAAGCAGAAAATCCAGGATGTATTTGGATTTCCCTACGTTCTGCCGGTGCACCAGGGGCGGGCGGGCGAGCGCGTTTTCTTCGAGACCGTAATTTCTCCAAGACAGAAGTATGTTATAGGAAATACGCCGTTTGATACCACGCGCCACTGGATCGAGCGAAGTGGCGGAGAGGTTATAGACTGTCTGCCCGGTCCAAAGAATTTTTACGACTGGAGGCGCGATCCGTTTTTCGGCGACATGGATCTTGAAAAATTCAGCAAGGCGCTTCGCGCACATGCAAAAAAAATTGCCTGTGTGCTTATCACCATTACCTGCAACAGTGCCGGCGGGCATCCGGTGGGCTTAGAGAATATCCGCCGTGCGCGGAAGCTTACCGAAAAGTACGGCGTTCCGCTGTTTCTGGACGCGGCGCGGTATGCGGAAAACGCATACTTCAATCAGCTTTGCATCGGTCGGTATCTTGACTTGAAAAGCATTATTCAGGACGCCATGGCTGCTGCCGACGGGATTTTGGTGAGCGCCAAGAAAGACTGTATGGCAAATATCGGTGGGTTCATCGCGCTCAACAATGAGGCGCTTTACAAAAAACTAAAGCCTCATGTTACGGCACAGGAGGGATACGCGGACGGTTATGGCGGTATGGCCGGATATACCATGGAGAGTATCGCGCGGGGCATCGAAGAAAGTTTGGACGAAACATATCTCAAGGAACGTATTGAGCTTCACCGGCGACTGCAAACGAAACTGAACGAATTAGGAATTCCTGCGCTTCCGGCTGGGGGGCACGGCGTATTCGTTAACGCGGGAGAATTCCTTCCGCATATTCCCTGGCACGAGTTTCCCGGGTATGCCTTGGCGCTGGAACTTTTCTTGGAAGGCGGTATTCGCTCGGTTGAGGTGGGCTCCTTGATGCTAGGGCGCGATCCAAAAACCGGCAAAAACCGACAAGCGCTCCGGGAACTTACGCGCCTGGCTTTTCCGCGCCGCGTATATGGCTGGAAGGATTGTGAGCGAATCATCACAGCATTTCGCGCCATTACCAAAAGAAAAAGCCGCACGCGGGGCGTTATGTTCGCAGAAGGGGGCGAGAGTGAGGGTATGCGCCATTTCGATTCCGTATTCAGGAGAATTTCTGTTTCCGAAGAATAAAAAAATGACCCCGCCGCAGCAGGGTCTTTTTTGTAGATTTAATTAAGTGATATTGACGAGCGATGGGTATATGCCATCGAAACACGCAAAGCAATAATTGTTTGAGTCTCTTGTGAGCTCTTTGTAATCCTCCGCAAGAGGATAATACAGTTCATCGGCTTCGATTTCGGCCCGAATTTCTTCCGTGTTGCGTCCAACGGCGATGAGCTCCTCATCGATCAGCACGCCGTAATAGCATTGACCGGTAGTCGGCGGGTAGCAGGAAACGAATACAATACGCCGGGCGCCTGCTCCGCGAACCATGCGGACAATTTTTCTGCTGGTGGTTCCCCGGACTATGGAATCATCGACAAGGATGACGGTGTTTCCCGCAATGAGCGAGCGTATCGGATTAAGCTTCCGTCTGACGCTGTCCTCTCTCTGCGATTGCCTCGGCTCAATATAACTTCTTCCGCCGTGGTGAGCGCGTACGAGCGCCGGCGTGAGAGTTGTGGTGCGCTCCTTTGCAAATCCATATGCGTAGAGATTCCCCGAATCGGGAACCGGCACGATGATTTCATTTGGGTAGTGGGAAACCATGCGCGCCATGTAGCGGCCGACGCGCTCCTGAAATGTAGCCACCGTCTCTCCGAATACAATGGAATCCGGACGGGAAAGGTAGGTTTTTTCAAAAACGCATTGGTGAAGTCTTGCGGAGGGCGCGAAACGCCGAGCGGCCATTGTTCCATTCGCGAATACGAACATTTCTCCCGGAGCGACCTCACGTATCAATTTTGCGCGCAACACATCGTGAGTGACGGTTTCCGAGGCAGCGACCCAGCCATCGTCAAGCGCGCCGATGGATAAAGGACGGTTTCCCCACGGGTCTCGTGCCGCGACCAGCCACCCCTCACCCATAATAAGAATGGAGAATGTTCCGCGTGTATGGGCCAGAACTTTGGCAATGGCGTCAAAGACATTTTCAGCGTCGGTATTGGCAATGGCGGTAAGAAACAGCTCGGAGT
>JAUSGO010000020.1 GCA_030649025.1 bacterium
CGTGGCAAGGATGGCGAGCCAAAGGAACACAATCTCAATAAGCGCACCGCCGGGACTGTGCAAGCCGAAAAAGATAATCGACCAAAGGGTATTTAAGACCAGCTGGCCGAGGAATATGCCGAGGGCGATTTTTATATCCCTGCGATCCGGTCCCTTCTTCCAAACAAGGAACGCCGCAATGCCCATAAGCGCAAACAATGTCGTCCAGACCGGTCCAAATACCCACGCCGGAGGATTCAGAGTCGGCTTCACTATTCCTGCGTACCAACCGGCAATAGATGGCGTGGTAAAGACCGAACCGATGATGCCGGCCATCTCGGAAACTACGACGGCAATGATGAGTTTGAATGTGTTGTTCATATACGACTCCATTTCAACGATGAGGGCAACCGGCCCAACAACACGGCCGGCGCATCCCACCTTTAAGCTTCGAGAGCGCCTTTTCGATACGGATGCTCCTCGTCTCCTCTTTTTTACCGGATGTAACCCAGCAAATCCACTCATTGCGCGCGAGCGGCGTAATATCTTCCCATATTTCTCGCGCCGTAGTGGCTGACATAAGGGCTTTATGGAGATCTTCCGGCATGTTATGCACCACGCCGCCGGCGAGCTCTTTTTGGGTCATAATTTTATGATAACAAAAAATGTTTTTTAAAAACGGGCTCGCAACTAATAAGTTCAGCGGATATTGCCGATGCTGTTTTTCACCGTATCGTGCTTGGTCTTCATGACATTGCTCACCAGTTGCATCGCCCGCGCGGCACCATACCTCCATGAGCCCGCCGCTTCCGACTCCGAACCGGTTCCCTGCATATTCCCGGCGTCGGCATTTTGCCGAATCGCAAGGGTCAGTTCACTCGCCGAAGTTCCCTTCTGCAACAGGAACGCATACCAGGGTAATGCCACTTTAACCCTGCCGAAGTCCCAATTCTCATTATCACCTCTGTCGATCGACACTTCCGCCCTATAGCGCGTCGGCATGATGCCAAAAAATTTTGCGGGCATGTTGTATGTGAACTTTATACTTTCATAGTTGAGGCTCAAGCTTTCGGCCGGCTGATCTTTCTCCATCATCACGCCTACGGCAAAATTCTGTAGATCCTGCTCGCTCTTAATCTCTGCCCATGCTTTTACCGTTGCCAAAAAATCCTGCTTTTGCTCGTCGGTAAGGCCGTTGATATCTCCCGCAGCCACGTGAACGCCTCCGGCCGGCCAACCGTTCGTGGGCCCGGCATTTTTTAACCGGTCATTAGCGCTTCCGGCAGTCTGGGCGTCGGGCGATTCTCCTTTTATCGTATCAATCTCCAAAAATACGGGAGTCAGTTTTTCCCCTTCTTCCACTTTCCAATTTATTTCCACATTACCTTTTTTCCCGCTATCGGGAGACTCGCCGGTAATGGCGCCGATCTCTGAAGGCGCCGGGCTGGCCTTTTCCCCTTCTTCCACTTTCCAATTTATTTCAACATTACCTTTTTTCTCCCCCTCTCCTATGCCGATATTTATATCCTCGGTGCCGCCGGCAGACGTGGTGACGGCCGGCTTGTTCACAAAATCAAGATCGGTCTGGTTGTTTTGAAAGATGTAGTCGTTTTTTTCCGCCACTGTTGCCTGTATTTTTTTTGCCACAGAACTCTCACCCGCCCTATCCGTAACAATCAACTCGAATACATACGTACCTGGCACGGACGGGACGACCGAAATTTTTGCACCGGAATCCAAAATAAACCGATAGGGCCCGGACACCTGCTTCCAGGCGAATGTTCCGACCATGCCATCATCCACGCTCTGGGTGCCATCCAGCACAAATACCTGTCCAACCACACCAGACCCGTATTCTGTAGTCGCGACAGCCTGCGCCTCTAATTCTAAAGCGGCGCCTGTTTGGGCCAAACCCGGGCCTGGATAATACATCAACAAGCATGCGACTAATATGCATATGGATCTTTGCATCATATAAAAGTTTTAGATGAATTAGTTAGGCTTATAAGGAACTCCTTTGCGGACGCTCTGGGCATCATTTTAATATAAATATCGTTATCAGACCATCATGGCCTTGCATCTGCCCAGGGCGACATTATTCCGAGGGCAAAAAAGAGTCCCGCCTCAAACCGGTGAAAACGGGGACAGTCACCATTAATTTCAAAAATTCACTCCGCAATTCTATACCGGGGCTGATGGATGTTGCCCACCATCTGCAATTTTCCGGCTTTCACAAGCTCGGCAAGATAGCGGGAGGCGGTGTTGTGCGAAATGTGCAGTCGCCGCTCAATATCGTCGTTACCTATTATCTTTTTAGCAACTACAAGCGCCATAATCTTCTCGAGCTTCTTTTGCTTCCGCAGATGCAGAACTGAATTCGCTTTTTTCAGCAACGTCGCCACGAAATTCTGCACCGGCGCAACGTGAGCAGGTGTGGGGCTTGAAGAGGCGTCGGAGGGCGCGGAAGATGCCTGCGAAGAGGTTTGAGTGGTCAAAACAGGTTCCGCCGGTTTTTCGGCAATGACTGCACCAATTCCACCATTTGGTGCAGTCGGCTCCACGGGCTGAGCGCTAATTTCGGGCATTTCCCCGCGAGAATACGCGGGACTTCCCCGGCCGTCCTTATCCGATAAAAAAGTTGATGGCGGGGTCGCCACCTGAATTTGCTCCGTTTGAGCCGTTGGGAGCGGCGTTTCGGTGGTCGTAACAGCTGCCACGGGTTCCTGTAAAACTACGGGGGTTGGCCCGCCCTCGGGGGCGAGGCTCGCCAAGGGCGGCCCGTCAGCTTGCTCGTCGGCCGTCACAGCCGGCTCCATTGGTGACTCATCGGGCTTTCCTTGTTCATTTTTCTTAACCTTTCCATCCATACATCTTAGCTAACGGGGAAGGTGTCTGATGCCGTTTTCACCGCCTTCTCCTCATCTGTGAGGTCTGTGGAAAACCTTGACTTCTTTTTGAAGATAGCTTATACTTGATTTGTCTTAAGGTTTTACTATTAAACCTTAAGGGTATTACATCCAAGGGCAGCCCTCCTCACGGAGGGCTGCTTTTATTGTGGAGTAGCACCCCTATACTTCAACTCCCTGCCCCAAATATCTTCTTCTAAATTGAGCACATCAAAATATCCATCTCCACCAGTTCGAAGTTCTTTTGATACATTGTTTTTTGAAGAAAAAATATATACCTTTTTGCCCGCATTTCTGACATATGTCACCAATGCCAAGAAGTCAGAATCGCCGGTGAACAAGACTGCGACATCATATTTATTCATATAATGCATAGCATCAATCGTCATTTCAACGTCCATATTTCCCTTTTCTTGTATCGAATCCCCCATCTCGCCATGGGTAACAATCCTTTTCAACTCTTTTTTGCGAACCGTGAATCCAAGCCCCTTTTTGAGATATGTTAAAAATTTGTGCTTACCATCAAGGCTATGTTCGCGAGTTCCTTCGGCGGGATAAGCCGTGTAATAGAAAATCTGAATTTCAGAAGCTTTAAACTCTCCTTTTAAATAAATCTTTAGTTTCTCATAGTCGAACATTCTCCCTTTTGCTTTTTGCGCTTGCCACAAATTTGACGCGTCAATAAAAATATAGAAGACGTTTTGCTTAGCTGTATTTTGCCGGTCGACTTTTTCCATACATTTATATAGATGAATCGAGGGCTGTTCTCATAAACCTATCACAACTTTCGACAAAAATCAAACTCCCCGATAGAGGGAGTTTTGAGAATTTATTAGAATTTTTTTTAAAAGATTTTACTTGTCAGGATGGCCGCCTTCAATAATTTTTATTTCACCCTTACAAACTCCAGTTTGTAAGTATGTGTTGGGAGGAGATGGCGGTATCTTGGGACACAAGTTATTCATCCTTACAAACTCCAGTTTGTAAGGATGTTGTTGGAGGAAGTGAAGGTGGTCTGTAGTATAAGTTTGTCATCCTTACAAACTCCAGTTTGTAAGGATGTGTTTATTGGGGAGGGGGTTGGGGTTGGTGTCTATGCTTTATATTCTACCCCCCCCTGCTCCTGCCCGGACAACGGATTTTTCTGATGGAAAACAAAAAAGCCCCGGGGAGGGAGATTAAGATGGCTGGCCACTCCGGTCGGGTCTAATGATTCCAGAAGCCGATCCATCTCAAGAACCACCCGGTGAACCAAAAGGTTGCCAAATGAAAAGGGTATGGCCATACCAAGCAATAGATGCCATCTCCAAAAATCCAGCTAAAGAAGAAGTGAAGCAGCGTATTTAATACGGCATACGTCAAACTTCCCACAAACACATTCAATCTCCAAGAAAAACCATTTGCTGATTTGCCCCCACCGACGATAACTTCGAAGACAATCCATGTCAGAGTTCCAAGGATTACCACAAGCCAACCCTTGAACCCCAGATTGGCGACTATATACCATAACGTGCCAGACCATCCTTTGGAGACGGACTTCGCCAGATCGCATAGATTTGGCAAAAGGGACCTACCTATTCCCGTGAGTCCCTCTATGGTTGTGCGTAATATGTCGGTTGATGTAGTCATTGCCAATCCACCATAAAATCACAAACCCCCGCCGTCAAGCGAGGTCACCTTGTTTGCTTGCGATGCTATTACGAATTTGTTTTTGTAAGTTTTCATTCAATGGGGTATCAAAAACCACAACTGCTACGATACGACGCCGCCGCGGACCATTCGTGATCTCAGACAAGTAGCACCCGCTTAACTTATCCACAATAAGTGCCGATTTCTGCTTGCGAAAAATTAGCGCGAGGATGTATAATGACATCAGATGTTTTAAATAAAACTTTCCTTGGCGGGAAAGTGGCCGAGAAGAAGTAGCACCCGGACAAGGACTACAAAACAGGCGGGTCGTTTCGTGGGGTTCGCCCCATGAAAACGCCAAGTCCCAAAAGGACTTTTGTGGGGTTTTTCTGCAAAGATAAACCCGCGAGACGCTCGGCCTGTGCGGTAGTCTTTTTGATTAGACGCGCACACTGGGCGCTCGGTTAATCCGGTAGCCATGGATACCTCGCTTGAACTATGACAACGTACAAGCGACCCAGAAAACGCGGGTGCATCCACTTCCGTACATTTTTCACAAAGAATGGAAAGAAGTATTACGCCTCCGATTACGGCCATAAGGCTTGGCCAATCGGTTAAAGCAAAAGCCAGCCAGAAAAGTGAAAAAAGAAAACCCCTGGAGTAATCCAGAGGTCATCTTCAGAGATGTTGGTGAGAGTTTACTTTAAGTAATTTTTCGACAATTGCCACGCTTAGACGTCTAAGGGTGGCTTTTGTTTTAGTCAATTTCAAGAAATAAAAAAAACCGTTAATAGGCCTGGAAAATTGAGAAATGTAGCACTTTGCCCATAAACAAGCCCTTAACCGTCTGCCTATATAATACCACGAAATTAGGCGGTACCCCAGGGGGTAATGTGGATAACACAAGGATATTACTACCCCAACCTAAAAAGTCAATGAAGGTTTAGACTTGAGGTCGCCAATTTATCAGGTATCAATCGCCTTCGTAAACCCTTTATTCCAGACCCTGCATTAACTCCGATTTCCATCCAATATACTTTCCTTCTCTTGTAACATCCAGAAACGATGCGTAGTCTGTGGGCGACAAAAAGTAAAAATGATATCGCCATTCTTCTCCTGCGGTCACAAGCTCCTGATTCAGTTGCGTAAAGTGCTCGCATGCATCGCGATACTTAGCCTTATTCTCCTGCGCAAGATCATCATCTTGCTTTATCTCTACAACGAGCACATCCTTAGTACCTTTTTTTACTAGAAAGAAATCGGGATTAAAACTGCTTCGTTTTACGTGCGTCGACCCAGCTGCTGTAGGCTTAAATGAATAAGGGATGCTATAGAATCCTTTATCTGGAGACTTAATAAAGCCTGCGAAGAATGTAACATCATTGAAAACGCTTTTTACAAACTCGATCTCTGGGCTACTCGTTACATATATTGCTGATTGCGAAGTTACAAACTCTTCCTCATTCTTCGGATAGAAGCGATCCATTATGTATTGCGTTTCTGGCAACACCAGAGCGGGCGTTATTTGTAAACGCATGGAGATGTACTTTTCGATAATCATTTTCTCCGTGCCCGATAAACTCTCTAGGAATTGTGGTGGATAAAAGAGTGTACCGGAGGTTTTCAACGCGTCCTCACTAAAGGATTGGCGAGACATTGAAGACGCCTCTATCTTTTTCGAAGCCCCCGCCATTAGCTTCATACGCGGCACCTCTTTTCCTAACTCGCGAAACATTGGGCCAAATGCCTGCTTGAAGGTGGCTAGATTTTCTGCACTAACATAGTCATATACGCGTCCAAGCCGATTTTTCAGTGTTTTCTTGATAAATTGGTCAATCTTTTTAATACTCCATTTTCTAGCAAGATTTCTATCTTTTTCTTTCAAGAACAACTTGATCTGCCGGGTAGCATCTTCAACTGATACATTCCCATCAACGGTTACGTCATATCTAATGATCCCCGCATGCAAGAAGGTTGTGGTCTGTCTTCGTGTTTCTGCTTGCGGATGCAATACTTGTATACTCGGCTCTTTTGCCGACTTCACCTTGCTTTCAATGCTATATTGCTCCTCTTCATACTCAAGATTAAAGAGCGGAAAAGCATACTTCGCTCGTCTCGGATCATAACCCCATGTAATACGATTTTCAATTTCAAGCACATCTCTATACAAGCCTCCTATTGCCGTAGTCCACTGCTCATGATTATTCACTACCACCTGCACTGGGGGCGTTAATCTCTTTGGGATGCGTAATCCACGCCCAAGCACTTGCGAGATAAGCAGTTTGGAATCAAATGCTCTGTTGCTATGCGGCACAATCTGAAACACATTTTTTACATCCCACCCCTCCGTGAGCATAGCCACCGACACGATATACTCCACCGGATTATCTTCATCATCCACTGACTTGAGCGCTTGCAGATATTTTTTACGAATTTTTTCGGCGCCAGAGTTGTCTGTGAGCTCTAACGCAACCACTGCGCGTTTTTTTTCCTGCGCACCCGATGGCAAGCCGGAAGTCACCCAAATCACCTTTTCTTTAGCCGCATCAAAAGAGATTCGCTCCTTCTCGGCAATATAATCCACCAACTTGCGCCACTCTTCAATACACTCAACGATTTTTGCGGTTATAACGATAGTAATCGGCTTTAGCACGCCGCTATACTTTTCTATTAATCGCACGTGGTTTGCATACGTCTCCTCGTATTGCGTCTCAGCTCCCTCAAGCGCTCGCTCCAGCACGTAATCGATCGTCTTAACTATCCCATCTTCCATCGCTTGCTTGAGCCCGTAACGGAAAATCACATCATGAAAGTAGCCATTCTGAATATATGGCGTCCCAGTTAGTCCGATATGATAAACGAAGTCGAAATCCTCATCCGTTAGAAAATCAAACCAGCGCTTTGTTCCTGCATCTTCTGGGCTAAATATATGATGCGCCTCATCGCTAATGACTAGCGTCCGTTTGCCCTTACCCGCAAAACTATCGCGAATAGATGATCCGGTCCGCTCATATACGGAGTGGATATTCTCAACGCAAATATCGCCAGATAATATGGGGTCGTTGGCGCTTTTAATTTCCGGCGGGGTGTGGGACGGGTCTAACTCCTGCAAGATCTGCGATACATTGGCATTGCCGGAAAGCTCACGAAACTTTTCCTTAAGTCCCTCTTCGATTGTCACCGACGGACAAAGCACCAGCACCTTATCCGCTAACCCCTCGGCGAGCATAATTTGTGCAATACCATAAATAACCCAGCTTTTGCCGGTACCAGTGGCCAGATCAATCGTTGCAGATTTTCGAGCATGCATTGGAAATTTTGCAAGATACGCATCAACGCTGTTATATTTTGCCTTCATTTTGACACTTCCCTCATAGTGCTCCCGTGCCAGCGTATCAATGGTCGGATACTTACCGGACACCAGAAAGCGTACGCCTTCGCGAATTGCCTCGCGCACATGTGCAAACTTCTCGGACGTAATCGCCTCTAAAAAAGCATCGTATTTATACACAATTGCCTCTGTTTCGGCGCTTGCATCTTGTGCTTTTAATACAAAATCGTTGTTCTTGTATTCCATGGTATTTAAGAAAAGTTGTCTTTTCGTTTGATCACCTTATACTCATTACCATACTTATCCATAAAAATAATCATCATAGCTTTTCCAGCAAACTCTTCTGCGGGAATACGAATTTCAGCCTTCGTACGCTTGGTGTTTACTATCTTGTCCGACCAATACACTTTATCAAGATCAAATACTTGCGTTTTTTCGTTGTAATCTACGTCTACCATCACCATTGAAAGTGTCTCAAAGTTTTCAAACTCTTCCGGATCATAGGTTAGCGTATTGGAGCGAAACTCGGTAATACCAATCACATACTCCTTCTTAGTCTTCTTATATTTCACCCTCGCAACCGGTTGCGAAATGAAGTCGAAACCAACGGCATCAATTACCTCGTTCACGTCCGCTTTGGTCATTGGTTGCTTCAAGGCTCCTGGTTGTTTTTTCTGAATCAAGGCAATGAGGATAGAAAGCGGTACTTTTAAGAATACATAAGTCGTATCTCCACGCTTGATCTCGTCTTGCATAAAACGCATCGCAACGATTGGCGCCACCACATAGAACTTATTGCCACCTCTGCCTCCAAGTACCTTGTGCAGGTCATCCACGTACCCCTCATCAATTTCCAGCTTCTTGTTTGCCGGATAATTCCATATAGAGGCTGAATGGGTGCTAATATATCCGTCTGCTTCAAATGCTTTTATCTTATGCGGGGCAAGACGCACATCGAACAACTGCGCCACAAACGGCCTGTATTGCTCCCAGTCCATCTTGAGGATTGCCTCGTTGTCGTACATTCCGGCGTAAAGGAGTTTAAAATACTTGGATTTAAGGGGCTTTAATTCTTCAGCTTTTTCTTTTAGTGCAACAAATGAGATCAGAAACTTTATCCTTCCCACCTTCACAACTTTTTGTCCTGCCGATTCGCTATCATCATCTTTCTTTTCATTGTGATTCACTTTTAGTTTCTTTACTTGAAACTTCTCTTCGGGACAAATAAGTGAAAAACATTCCTCGTCATGACCAGAAAGATATGTACCAATAAAATCGCCAAGCGAGGTAAGAAAATCATCATTAACAACCAGATCTCCTGCCCGCGCTTTCTCATAGATCATCAGTAGCGCACGTGAGGTTTTGCCGTGTTCCTCAAAATCTTCTACACGTTCGTAATCTCGTTTATCATCTTTTTGAAGCGTCCCAATGTGTTCAGTGAGATTAAGGAGTCGCTTTTGTGCAGTATAGATGGAAAGTTTACCACTATCCATTCCTATCCATCTTCGATCTAGCTTCTCGGAAACAGCGATAGCGGTACCACTTCCAACAAATGTATCGAGAACAATATCGCCGACATTTGAGGAGGCTTTTATTATTCTCTCGAGCAACCTTTCTGGTTTTTGAGTTGGGTAATCAATTCTTTCGTGTGCTGCCTGGTTTACAATGTCTATATTCCAATAATCAACCGCGAGAGTACCTCCTTTCCAGTAATGGCGAAATACTAATTCTGGATTAGTTTTTTCCCATTTTGGATTCACATCGCGCTGAGAACTAATTGGGCTATTAGCCAAACCCCGGCCCATTAACCTATAAAAACCTTTTTCATCTTCGTACCGATACTTTTTAAGAGAATTTGGATTAGAAGTCTGAAGCACATCCTTATAATTGAATATCCAATGATCTGATTTGGTGTAGAACAAAATCATGTCATGTTTACGATTCCACCGATTCTTTCCATTTATAGCCTCGCGATAACACCATGATATTTCATTCTGAAAATTATTCTCTAGGAATACCTCATCCATTATGGCCTTAATATAATGACCTTTTTTCCCATCAAGATGCACATAGATTGAACCGTCGGCTGCCAGAATCTCCCGCATAAGAATGAGGCGCTTGCGCAAAAACTCTATAAACTCCGCGCCGATCACTTTGTCGCGGTACGCTTTCTCGCGATCCTTCATAAAATCTTGTTTGGTCGCAAACGGCGGATCGATGTAGATGAGTTTAATCTTATTTTTCGTTCCAAGCTTGTTGTCCTTGCGCTGATCGTCGTAAATCGTCTTGAGTGCATAGAGATTGTCACCAAAGATAAGCATATTCGCCCACTTGTCGATAAATGCATTATCAGTATTAAACGCACGCATCTCTTGCAGGGGCGCTGCGGGTGTCTCGGCAATCACCCTTGCTTCCGGCGTCTTGCCCTTATAGACAAGCTTGTAGTCCTTGGTCGCTTCCACATAATCCACCTCGTCACTTTCAAATAACTTCGCCTGATACGAAGTTGGTAAATCTTTACCTTCTGTAAGAGTTTTGATTATTTTTTCCCTATCCTTGTCTAACAATTTCGTCATAGCTTTATTAGGAATGAAAAATCAAGCTTCTTAAGGGTAGCATTCGAAAAACCCGCCGTAAACGGATATTTGTCGAACCAAAACCCGCCTCTCCCTTGATACCACACACCTCCAACCTCAGACTCCTTCTTGCAACTACTTGCTTGTTTACAAAATAGAAACGGGGTTAGGAGCCATTTTCATCCGTCGGTTTAATTAGGCATATCCTCAAACTTGCACCGCTCGCCATTGGCCAGGCCCAAAGCCGTGAAGTGCACGAAGAACATCTTCCAGTCGAGACCCCCATCGGCGGAGCCCGCCGACTTGCCGCCGACATACTTCTCCCCATGATAGCTTTTCCCGTCATGTGTGATAACGAGATATCCATCTCCACCATAGCTGTTTCGGTAGGTCATGGAACTTTCGGTCCCTTCCCGCTTGAAGGTAGCCCAGTCCGGCTCATACACTGCGGAGCCCATGACGTTTTTCCCTTCCTTCGTTCCATACTGCGCAAACATCACGTTGAACGGAAAAACGCTCAACTCTGGCCGTCCGGCTATTTCCAGGTTGTGCGGAATAAATCCAAATAACACTCCCTTTTTTAAACTTTCTTCAAATGCCATAAAACATAAAACATAAAACCCCTTCCCACGCGGGAAAGAGGTGTGCTTATCGTGTCGATCCGCCTTCGCTTAAAAGCTACGGCGGGACAAGCCTTTATCTTTCCCCTCGACATACTCGGGGCTAGAAGCACCTTCTTGAAGGAGTCATCCTTCAAGGGTTGCCGGCAGGTTCCGCCTTCGCCGAATTGCTTCGGCGGACAGGCATCGGGCTAGATCCCTCGCTGCACTCTGGATAAATACGTATTCAATTGTAGTTTCAGCATATGCCCGGAGGATCCAAAAGTCAAAAGAAAACACTAAACCACCGATTGCTCGGTGGTTTAGTATCTGAATACGGCTCTCAGCCGGTATGCAATTTAGGAATAGTATCGTGAGTGGTTTCGACGCTCCTCGAGCGCGATAACCTATCACGAGTTGGCTGCCGGTCTGCGACTCGAACCGTCTCGGACGCTCAGGACCCGTCTTGGCTCAAATAGGCTACGCTAAATTTCTTTATCGGCCCAAAGCCGATTCTCGTGAAAAAACTATACGGGAAACCTGGGCGGGCCAGCATTTACTGTTGCTGCGCCAGCTTGGGAAGTATCGGTTGTACCAATTCCAAATGTGTCTGCCATATCCCTTCGCCCAGGAGCACAATTCTTTGCGCGTTCATGCTAAGCGCGCCCATGTTATCTCCCGTCTTATAATTACGAAGCTCATAGATCGACGCCTGCTCAATGTTTATATGCCAGATGGAACCCAATAATGCTCCAGCAAGCGCAATGTAAAGTTCCATCATCATCTTCGTGCCTTGCTCCTCGGGGCTCAGTGAAGCATATTTATTCCTTACTTCTTCAGAGATGCCAGGCACATAATAATACACAATATCAAACGTTGCGTTGGCTCCAAAAACCCTGTTATACGCATCGATCATTCCCTGCCAAAATGATCTGAATTGAGCCTGAACCGCTTCGGACCGGTCGGTAATAGAAAAAAAGCCGTATGAGTAGCAAACAAGCGCCAGGCAAACTTTGCCGAACCAGGTCTCGACTTCTTCCTTTGAAAGTATTTTTTTGAGCTTAAAATTTTCTGGAGTCAGAAAAAGCACCCCCCGCAGGGAATTCTCGGCCACATCAAAACACTTTTCCAGCAACATCCTCACGGAAGGGTTCTCGCTTGCAAGCCTACTTTTTAGGCGGCCGCACACATCCGAAACAACCGCCTTGTGCCCGACCTCTTCTTTGCTCTTCCATAAATCGCCGAAAATTCCCATATCTATGTATTCTAAAATAATTAATGATGCACAAATAACCGGTCTTATTTGGGTTATCTTTCAAGTATGTTTTTGCAATTGAGAACTGGTGTCCCCGCCGGGCTAGCCGGGGCAAGCAGGTACCTTTTTCCTTCGCTTCACTCCACCAAACTTTTTAAGCTTCCGGCCAAAGCTGTAAGACCAGAAGCTAAATCCCTAGGTGCGTTCATGCCGACTGCCCTCCAAAGCTGCGGGACTAGGGCTCGAACCTAGATTACATGATTCAGAGTCATGTGTCCTACCATTAGACGATCCCGCAGTTTTGGAGGCCAATTCTTTTTTGAGTTTACCACCCCAGGGAGTATATTTGAACTCCCATTCTTTTTTACGAGCCTCCGATAGTGTTTTAAAATATAGCGCGGTGACTAACTCAAGCGGTCTTCGCTGTTTTGTGCTTTTTACAAGTCCGCTATTGTGCCGCTTAATCCTATTTTCGAGGTCACCACTTGTTGCGCCCACATACAACTTACTATCTTTTAAACTTTTTAATATATAAAGATGTGGCATGAACGCACCGGGACCCCGGTCGCCTTTGCGACCTAGGGGCCGTTAGATGACCCCGCAAAGAAAAAATCTAGAAAAGTTTTTTAAGTTCTGCGTTTGTGATAACCGCCGTCTCGTACATGCGCTCTTTTAAGTCTCGGAGGGTAATATCATGAATTTCCTCGTTAGTTTTTTCGGGGATGTAGCTTGTCGCCCCGGAAGCATCGGTTATAATAAAAAGCTTAAAATTTCGATAGTGCGCGCCCTCGGCGGTTGCACGGATGCAGTTGTTTGTAAGCACGCCGCAAAGGATCAGCGTGTCAACGCCGAGACTCTGCAGGACATTTTCCATATCCGTTTTATAGAATGCATCATATTTATCTTTTTTAACGACAGCATCGCCCGCTCGTGGTTTAAGATCCTCGATAATCTCCCATCCTTTTGTGCTTATTATGCAGGCCCGCACGCCTTCCGGCTCACCGAATTCAGCGTTCGATTTGTCTGGTTCGATGCTGTGTTGGGTATAGACAACGGGAATGCCGTGACCCCGACAAAACTCAATGAGCGAGCGTATGCGCCCGATAAGCGCATTGTCGAGCATGCCGCACTGGTAGGGCGATACATCGCGGAGAAAATCGTATTGGCAATCAATGACCAAAAGTGCCGGCTTCATAGACTCCATTAAACAAAAATTCAGCGTAAAGCCGAATTATTTTCTCCCTAAGTGTAGCATTTTTTCGTTAAACCTTCAAGTATCTTCCGATGGCAATGCCGCTGGAAACCACGCAAAGCAGAATGGAAACGGCAAGCAATCCTCCGGCGAAAAACCAAATATGCTGGGTGTAATATGACAGCAGATGAAGTCCGGGAAGCACCCGGTCGAACGACGGAGAAAACTTCTGCAGGACGGGAATCCAAATTCCGAGCGTCAATGTGCTCGCAATGATGCCGCACAAGATGCCGCCTATCAAAAACGGGCCGCGAATGAACCAGTTGGACGCCCCCACGAGCCGCATGACGCCTATCTCTTCGCGCATGGCGTAAATGGCCATGCGAATCGTGTTGAACGCAACAAGAAGCGCGATGGCCGCAAGGATAGCCACAACAACCATTCCGCCTCTGCGCACGGCAGAGACGATGGATGCGAGTTTCTGGATGGCGTCGCGGTTCTGCGAGTAATTTACCTTATCGATGAGGGGCTTATAAACGTCCTTCTCCAGAAACTTCGCGATGGCATCAAACTGGTCGGCTTCATGTGCGCGAATGTTAAGCGACGCCTCCAGAGG
The DNA here is from genome assembly GCA_030649025.1 of bacterium. NCBI lineage: Bacteria > bacterium. The sequence continues at coordinate 14,084 of JAUSGO010000020.1, forward strand.
ATTTTCTCCAAGCTCATCAAGGCTTTCGATAATGACCGCATTTTCCTTGTGCTTCTCGCGAAATCTTTTAAGCGCCTCCTCGCGCGATACGTAATCCACCTCCTTCACTTCGGGAAGCAGTGCCAGCTGTTCCTTCATGCGCAAAATCCTCGATTCTTCTACCGTTGGGAACACATATACGCTGATATCCACTTTATCCTGCAATGTTCCAAGCAAATAATCTGCGCTCCGCACCAAAAGCGCCAGGCCCGAAAGGGTGAAAAGCATCAGCACCAATACGAAAATGGTGGCGAGCGACAGCCAGCCCGATCTGTAAAAACCCGCAAAACCAGATTTTATAACGCGGCTTAGTCCTATGAACATAAGTTATTTATCTGACAAGACGTATTTCCCCTTCTCCTCATCCCTTGTAATGCGGCCTTCTTCAAGCGTGATAACGCGGCGTCCCACGGCATTCACCACATCGTAGTCGTGCGTGGCCAAGAGCACTGTGGTGCCAAGCGAATTAATCTTGAGCAACAACTTAATAATATCCCATGCGTGGAATATGTCGAGGTTTCCCGTCGGCTCGTCGGCAATAAGAATTTCGGGGCGGTTCACAATGGCGCGGGCTATGGCGGCACGCTGTTTTTCTCCTCCCGAAAGTTCATGCGGGAAGCGCCTGGCTTTGTCTTTCATCTCCACCAGCTCCAAAACGCGAGGAACATCGCGTTCAATATCTTGAGAAATGCGTCCTGCCGCCTCCATGGCAAAGGCGGCGTTCTCATACACGGTTTTATTCTGCAGGAGGCGGTAGTCCTGGAAAATGGAACCTATTCTGCGGCGCAGTGCGGGCAGATGTCCCTTTCCCATCTCGCTCACCACAATCTCGTCAAGCAGTACCCGTCCCTTGCTGGGCCGCTCTTCGCCGATAAGGAGCTTAAGAATTGTTGATTTTCCCGCGCCGGATTTTCCAACGAAAGAAACGAACTCATGCGAATGTATCTCAAACGAGACGTCAGAAAGCGCCTTTACTTTTTTACCATATGTTTTTGTGACGCGATCGAAAATGATCATACGCAATGGGGAATTCCTAATGTCCAATATCCAATTTCAAATAGGCGAAGCCTGGATTGGACATTGGGAGTTAGATATTAGACATTATTTTTGAGCTGGCGAAGTTCCGCATTAATGAATATATCCAAATCTCCATCCAAAACTTTTTCGGGATTTGAAACCTCAACGCCCGTGCGCAGATCCTTTACCATTTTATACGGATGGAGCACATAAGAACGTATCTGCCTGCCCCACTCGGCCTTTACGTTCTCGCCGTGGGCTTTGGCCGCTTCCTGTTCTTGCTGCGCAAACAGGTGCGCGGCAAGTTTTGCTTTTAACAATCGCATCGCGTGTTCTCTGTTCTGCGCCTGACTGCGTTCGGTCTGGCATGCAACGAAAATTCCGGTGGGCTTGTGATGAATTCTCACGGCAGTCTCGCGCTTGTTGACGTTCTGTCCTCCCGGTCCGGAAGAACGGTATAGATCTACTTCGATGTCTTCCGGTTTTATTTCAATACCTTGGGCATCTTCGATGATGGGCCATATGTCCACGGCCGCAAAAGATGTTTGGCGAAGTCCCTGCGCATTAAAAGGGGATATGCGCACCAGCCGATGCACGCCCTTTTCGCCCTTCAAATATCCGTACGCATACGGGCCCCGGACCTCGAATTCAACGTTTTTAAGACACTGTTCTTCACCGAATGATTCGCTTAAAACCTGAACGGCGTATCCTTTGTCCGCAAGATACCGCTCATACATGCGCCGCAGCATCGCGGTCCAGTCTTCTGCGTCCTTGCCGCCCACGCCCGCCGAGAGCGACAAAATGACATTATGTGTATCATATGGACCGGAAAGGAATACCGCAAATTCCGCCTTTTCAAATCCCTTTTCAAGAAGCACGTACTCTTTTTCAAAATCCGGCAGCATTCCCTCGTCGCCCGGCTCGTTCTCGGCTGCCTTTATAAGTTCCAGAAGATCGTATGAACGCTTTTCCAGTTCCTGCCAAACGACTATCTCTTCGCGAAATTGCGAGAGCTTCTGACCAACCTCTTTCGCGCGGCTCCGGTCGATCCAAAAATCTGGCTTAACGCTCTCTTCCTCAAGTTTTTTAAGTTCCTGTTTGCGCTTCCCTAACTCAAAGACGGTCCTCGGTGCGGAGGATCTGGTCGAGCAGTCTTTCCAATTTTTCTCTTAATTCCCGCATCGCGAGGGGTTACGACATATATTATGAATACATCGTATCAAATTTTTAGCAAAAAGTGAAGCTCTGCCAATCAGAAAACCGCCCGGAGGCGGTTTTCTGATTCAGTGATCGGTAATGCATTAGAGATCAAGATCTCCTATGTCGCTTGAAGAGGACGTCTCGTTGCGCGGCCTATCCTCAAATCGACGGGCATGCGTGGAGCCGGGCGGTTCTTCAATTTTGAAATTGATGCGAGCCCGATTTTTTGCTCCAACCACACGAAGCAGGGTGCGGAGCGCTTTTGCCGTTGCTCCTTCCTTGCCGATGATCTTCCCCATGTCCGCGGGGTTTACTTTGAGAGTCAGTAATACTCCCATTTCATCCACCTGACGAACCGTTTTCACATCATCCGGATAATCGGAGATGGCTTTGACCACAAATTCGATGAATTCTTGATCAAAAGGAAGTTCTTCTTTCTTTGCCATAACATAAGGACTTTTGCCTTTGGCGCATTTCTTCGTTGCGCGCTCCGGTGCTCAACGCCGTACGTGTCAGTACGTCTTATTCCGCTCCTCGCGCGCGCCTCGAACTGCATCCAAATGCATAAAGTCCAAGCTAGCAGTATTTTACAAACATTTCAATCGACCTTTTATTTATACATATAAATCATTATATCATGCGTACAGAGAAAATGTCAACCCCCACCCTAATTGTCTGCATGTGACATATCCATGCGTTCGACATGAGGCTTGGTTTTTGTTGAATACTTTGCTTATCGAAAACGTAACTTGCGACGCTTCGCGTCGTCAGCAGACAATTAGTGTGGGGGTCAAGAAGCGGCTTCTTCTTTCGCCACCGGAACCACTCCTGCGGGCGCTTGTGCCGTGGCCGTTTCCGCAGCTTTTTTAGCAGATTTTTTCGGTTTCCACGCCTGTACTTTTGGACCCGAAATGATGCCTTGAGAAACGAGCATATTATGTACCGTGGGAGACGCTTTTACGCCCTTCCCCACCCAGTATAAAATACGCTCCTTTTTAAGGCTCGTTTCTTTTGAGCGCGGGTTGTAAGAACCCAAAAGCTCTTTATATTCGCCCTTTACTTTCCGGGAATGCTCAATGAGCACTATGCGGAAATGGGGTTGGTTCCTTTTGCCGGTGCGTTGGAAGCGGATTGTGAGCATGGAAAGGATTGTATCGCACGTCCGGAAAATCGTCAATGCGACGCCAAGACATCAAAAAAGAGGCGCGAGCCTCTACGAATTTAAGGAACATGTATCCTAAGCCGTTTGAAATATTCAAGGGCGGACAACGTCCTTTCTTTGGCGAACCGAGTTTGCATCAGTGCCGAGAAAATACAGGCATTGCAAATGACAAACAGCGCGACTCCTGTGAGCTTGAACCAGGCGATCTCATACGTGTCATACAGCAGCCACGAAGCGCACATTAAAACCCACGCCATTGTTCCCCCCACCGCGGCAAACTGCGCCGTTGATCTTGCGTAGTAAAGTGACAGCGCGTTGAATATGATGGAGATCGCGCCAAACAGCGTCGTTGCGAATATCCAATGCATCATCCAGCTTACGTCCATGTAAAGCCATGCGAATCCGCCGAGTATTTCAAAAAGCACGATGCGATATTTCCGTTCTTTTGCATCCATTTCCCACCTCTCAAAAAACGAAATTCTATTTTACCATTGATGGGTTTTATGTCAAGAGCTATGGGGCTTGAAAAAACTCCGCGAATTTTCATCCGCGGAGCGTTTTTAGAAACTTTCCGAAAAAATATTTTCGAGCGAGTCGTGCGCCCAACACATCTGCATTCACTTCGTTCCCTCTTTTGCGATGGAACGAATGGCACTCACCCAATCCATGATTTCGTCAACATCCGGAGTTACGCCGAATGCCCGGCATTCCACCGTTCCATGCGCGCTGATACGGACGAGATTCCAGCAGTTTCGCGGGTTCTTTGCAAATCCCTTTTTCTTGGCGACCTCAAAAAAGTGCTCCGCGCTTTCATAGACCGGGACCTTCCAGTCGGGTGCCATGGTCCTATAGAGTTTCAGGCGCTCACCCCTCGAATGGTCTCCAAGAGCTGCAAGATATCCCGATGCACGCCCAAGAACATTGTGGACGCGGATAGCTTCTTCCATGTTTGCAACGCCGATGTGGATGTGGGTTCCCGTAACTCTGCAGGCAGCCGAAAGACGAGCGCGAGAAATGTGCTTGACTATCTCCAAATACCTTGGATCGGGATACACATCAAGCCTCATGGTGCGGGGGCCTACTTCTTTAAAAGATAGGTACAGTTCCAGTTTCCGCGCAGCCTTTCCGCCCCAATAATCATTTTGTAAAAGATTTTGCCTTATCCAGAACGGGTCTTGCCGGGGAATCGTACGGTCTTCAACCTGGCAGGCGGAAAGTTCATAGGTCCACGCCGAGTCACCCATATTCTCAAGGAATTGCTTGGCTTCAGGAACAATGACCCCATTTTTTCTTGTCAGAAACCGCTCTCGCTCAATACCGACATACCCGCACAGATCCGGTCTGAATTTGAACCTCTCCAAAAACCTTTTAAGTTCTCGAGAACCCATATGCGCCTCCCCCGTATGATTTTTAAAGGACAAGAGCGTTAAAAATCCTTTCAAGTAAGTTTCCCTCACTCACACTATACGTTCTATGAAATTTTTCAATATCTTCCTGCCCACCCCGCTCGTATCCTTAAGAGCGTTCACCAGCATACGGAAATTTTTCTCGGTCGCCAGGCTTTCATAAAGAAGCGCTTCCTTCTGCATGCGCGCGCTGGCACGCGCTCCCCAAAGATCTCTTTCCGGGTGGAACTCAACCAAATAAATTCGCTCCCCGATCGCCAATGCTTCTATGCGGGCATACGCCGAGAAAGCAAGCACCTTCCATTCCGGTTTTATCGAGTCGACGATGCATCGATGATTGCACTGGGTTGTAAACGTATTGCCAATTCCCTCAAACAACGTGCTTTTTATGCCTTCTCTTGTGAGTTGAATGTTAGCGTTACCGAAGTGCCTCCCTTTTTTATTATTTACCACCGTGCCGCCCAGCGCCCGCACCGTAAATTGCATACCGCCACAAATACCAAAAATCGGCACGCGTTTTTTCGCGGCCCTGCGGATGAACGCATACGCCTTTTTCATCCAAGTCTTTTCTTTTCCCTTCACCGGATCCTCCGTAGAGCCGCCGATGATAATAGCGCGATATCCTGACGGATCCGGGAATGTTTTTTTCGAAGCATCAACGGCCGCAAAGGCATTTTCCGCAATGCCGCATACGCGTCGGATCCTATCGGCATATGTCGCACCCCGATATACATACTTTTCAATCCTCTTCCTTTTCTTGACGTCATCGGTAAGAATATCGAGGAAAAGAATTTTTCTTTTTTTGCTCATGCCGAAGGAGATTCCGAAGGGGATTTTGCGGCAGGTTCTGCGGCGGCCTCCGCGGCCGGTTCCGGGCGGACCCATGTTGCATAGTCGCACTCGGGATAGCGCGAGCAGCCGTAAAAGATGCGGCGGGCCTTTGTGCGGCGGGTCACCACATCGCCCTCAAAACATTTGGGGCATTTCATCCCGATAGAATAATTTTTCTTCTTAATGTAGTTGCACTCGGGATAGCGCGAACAGCCGAAAAATGGTCCGAACCTTCCTTGTCGTCTGACAAGGCCCGCTCCGCATTTCTCGCATTTCTCGTCGGCGTCGCCGCCCCCGGCGCCTTCTTGTCCGGTACTTACCCCGAAATTAACGGGTTCGCTGCCAGGAATGGGTTTTGCGTTCTTGCAGTCCGGGAAACCCGAGCAGGCCATAAAGCGCCCGAATCTCCCCATGCGGATGATCATGGGCTTTCCGCATTTTTCACATACCTCATTCGTTTGTTCAACCATTTTTGTTATCGTTTCCTGCTTCTCGCCAAGAAGCTTGGCAAACGGCGTATAGAATTCACGAATAACGTCCTGCCATCGCTCCGTACCCGCGGCTACTTTATCCAAATTCTCTTCCATCTTCGCGGTGAACTGTACGTCAATGGTAAGCGGAAAATGTTCGGCAAGCAAATCATTCACCGCGCATCCTACTTCGGTGGGGAGGAATGACCGCTTCTCATCCTTCTGCACATAGCCGCGGTCCTGAATGACCGAAATAGTAGGTGCATAGGTGGAAGGGCGGCCGATACCGTATTCTTCGAGGGTCTTGATGAGGCTTGATTCGTTGAACCGCGCAGGCGGCTCCGTAAAATGCTGTAGCAAAGAGAGCTTCAGGAGCGAAAGCATATCATTTTTTGCAAGCATCGGGAGGGTAACGTCTTTTGTTTTTACGGCATATACCCTCTGATATCCGTCAAACTGCTTCACGAGCCCCCGGGCATTGAACGTGTAGGCGCCGGCAGATATCAGTATGTCCGTTTCCAGAAACCGGGCAGGCGGCATTTGCGAAGCGACAAATCTGCGCCAGATAAGATCGTACAGCTTCCACGCTCGCGGTTCCAAGTACTGCTTGATGGAATCTGGAGTGCGTGCGGCGTCGGTCGGACGGATAGCTTCATGCGCTTCCTGCGCCAGACGCGATTTGGTCTTATATTTCCTCGGAGCTCCTTCAATATACGGCTTTCCGAACGCATTCTCTATATAAGTAAGCGCGCCCTGCAGACTTTCCTCCGAAAGGTTCACCGAATCGGTACGCATGTACGTGATAAGGCCCACGCTTCCTCCTTCGCCAACGTCCATGCCTTCGTAGAGCATTTGTGCCAAGCGCATCGTTTGTTTGGAAGAAAACCCAAAGCGCCTTCCGGCGGTCTGCTGCAGGGTGCTGGTTGTGAATGGCGGAAATGGATTGCGCCTCACTTCTTTTTGCGCAACTTCCTCAACGACCCAGGCAGTTTTCTGAAGCGCCGTCTTAATGCTTTCGGCTTCTTTTTGCTCCTTAACGTCGAATTTGTCCAGAGTTTTGCCATCCTTTTTTATCAGACGCGCGGCAAAGACGTCCGCGGGAAGCTTATCTTTGTCTTCAAGCGCCTCGGTCTCGGCCGTCACGCCATCCTTTCCCAGCATTGCTTCAACCGTCCAGTATTCTTCCGGCTTGAATGCCTGCCGCTCCCGTTCCCGATCCACGATAAGACGTAGCGCAACGGATTGTACGCGCCCGGCCGAGAGTCCTTTCGAGATCTTCTTCCATAACAAAGGAGAAAGCTTATATCCCACAAGACGATCAAGAACCCTGCGCGCCTGCTGGGCATCTACCAGCTTTTGGTCTATCGCGCGCGGATTTTCCAGGGCCTTGGCGATAGCCGATTTGGTTATTTCATCGAAAGTGATGCGCTGTATTTCTGGAGTTTTGGATTTGGATGGCTTCGCATCTTCTTCGGACTCCACCTTGCGGTGTTTTTTTTCTTTCAGGCCGAGCGCCTGCGCCAAGTGCCATGCGATCGCCTCTCCCTCGCGGTCCTCGTCGGTTGCCAGTATCACGCGTTCGGACTTGGCTGCATCTTTTTTGAGAAGCGAGACGACCGATTTTGCTTTAAGCGGGATGACATATTTCGGTTCAAAGTTATTTTCCACGTCAATACCAAGCTGCCGCTTGGGAAGATCGCGGATATGTCCGAAGGATGACTTCACCACAAAGCCCGCGCCAACGAATCGCGATATCGTTTTGGCTTTTGTCGGCGATTCAACAATAATGAGCGTGTTTTTCTTTTTGGGCATGCGTGTTGGATCTATAGAGCAAAAGAAGGGCCTAGCGACAACAATGTTCCCATTCTCTCACACAAAGGCCGTAGCGTCAAAAGATGGGTTAGGGGTAGAGAAAAACAATACCTCGCACCAATTCCGTCGGCAAACCGTGGTATACAAAAGTCATTTTCACGGTGACGCCTGGCGGCTTCCAGCTGTGCCATACAGAGTCCTATTG
>JAUSGO010000021.1 GCA_030649025.1 bacterium
CACATCTTTGGCGTCAAGGATTTTATGAGTTTCATCATATCTCTATTATCCGAAAAGAAATGCTACCTGTCAATCGGTCGGGGAGCCGGGAATCGAACCCGGTCTTCACGCACCCGAAGCGTACGTACTGCCGGTATACTACTCCCCGATGGTTATAAGCTCAAACGCTTTTGCAGAACCGTGAAATGTTGTGGAGAGCTGAAGAGAGAAAACCTGCTTTCTTTGTACTCCAGCTTCGTGCCAGCTATTAGTTCCTGTATGCGCTGAGGGTTCAACTTGTGAAGATGGACCTCGCGAGTCCGGAACGGATTCTTGAAAAGGATCGTGGCTGCCGGAATGGAGAAGAGTCCGCGAATGGGTTCTGCAGGATACACCAGAAGAACTCTGCCTCCCGGGCGCAGCACCCGGTCCATCTCTTCCAGGGCTTTTTTGATGTTCGGAATGTGCTCTATGGCGTGAAACGAATATAGCTTGTCGAAGGTCGCTTCGTCAAACTCCAGGCGCTCCGCATTCATGACCTTCAGATTATTGGCGACGCCGTGCTTAATGGAGTTCGGGTTCACATCGATCCCGTATACGTCCGGGGTGACATTCTGAAGCTCCCGCACCACGAACCCGCGGCCGCATCCAACTTCCAGAATTTTTTCTTCACGCCTCGGCACGAGGTATTTGAGCACCTCTTTCAGATGCCGTTTATCCTTCTTGTTTATCAGCGCGTAGGCTTTAGAAGTATATGCCATAGATATAATGTAATTTGCTTCGCATTGGTTTGGTAAGGTATCCGCCTTCGGCGGACCCCGGGTATTTTCTTGCCTCACGGTTCGCCTACTGGCAAACAACGCTCGTAGAGAAAATACCCTTTAAAATCCAAGCAGTTGGATTTTAAACCCAGTACTTCTGTTTTACCATGGTATCCTGTTTTGTCTCTACGGCTTCCACGACTTTCTCGGAATCCTTGGCCAGCAGAACCAATGCAGCGTCATCCAGCTTTCCGAGCTCCTGAATTCTCGTTTCCAAGGTCTCTCGTGTGTTCTTTGCGGGGTCCTCTAAAACCTCGGCCAATACGACAGCAAGGATCTGTCCCACTTTGGGGCCTGGAGCGATGCCGAGAAGCCGCATAATGTCGTCGCCCTTCAAGGCAAGCATCTTGGGAGACAGCGGGTCCTTTGAAACCTTCTCTATGGCATATCTCAAATGCCTCAACTTGTAGGGCTCTGCCTTGGGAACTCCGGAGCCAATGCGGTCTGCCATGCGCACCTGCAGGAGGTCCTCCATGTGCTCTGGACCTACCTTGCGGAGCAACCGCCGCACCGAGGACTCTGAAACCTCGCCTACGTTGTAGTAGAAGAGATGGTAACGCACGAGCATGGCGATGTAATCCGTCGTGTTTCTGGAGAATTTCAGTCTGGTAAGAATTTCCTCCGCCATGCGGCCTCCAACCACGTCATGACTGTAAAAGGTGGAGTCAGGACCTTCCCCACGCTTGACGCGTGGCTTGGCAACGTCATGGAGCAACGAGGCCAAACGCACATCCAAAGACCACTTCTGCTTTGCCGCATACGCAAGAGCGCGCACGTTATGCTCCCATACCGTATAGATATGATGCTTGTTCTGACCGACCCCATATCCTTCTAAAAGCTCGGGGACAATGTTTTCCAACAGCTTTGTCTCGCGCAGCCGCTCTATTCCCTCTGCCGCCTTGTCCGCCATGAGGATCTTGCAGAATTCGTCTCGAATACGCTCTTTTGAGATATCTTTCAGAAGGATCGCTTGCGACTCTAACGCCTCAAGCGTCTCTTTTTCTATGACGAATCCAAGGGTCGTCGCAAACCGCACCGCTCGCATGAGACGCAAAGCATCCTCCTCAAAGCGTTCTTTGGGATTCCCGACGCAGCGGATAGTCTTCTTCTTCAAATCCTTCTGGCCGTCGAAAGGATCAACGATTTCACCAGCCATCCCTTCGACTACGCTCAGGGCAAGTGCGTTTACGGTAAAGTCCCTGCGGCTCAAGTCCTCCTCAATGGTTTTCGCGGGCTCTACCTTTGAAGGCCTGCGCCGGTCTTCATACTCAAACTCTGACCGGAACGTAGTGACCTCGATCTGGCTGAGTTTGGCATCCTGGCTATCCTGCAGCACGGTAACCGTAAAAAACCTGTTCTCGTAAAAGGTGCGAGGGAATATCTTCTGCACCTCTTCTGGAGTAGCAGAAGTCGCGACATCCCAGTCTTGCGGTTCCTTGCCCAGCAGCAAATCCCGCACGCATCCGCCCACCACGTACGCGGAGAATCCGTGCTCTTCCAGCTTCTGGGCCACCTGGACCACTTCACCCGGAATATCCTTCATTGAACCATCGTATCTCGTGCCATTGAAATATTCAATTTTTCTGGTAGTATCAGCTTGCGCGCCCTCGTGGTGAAATGGATATCACGACAGGCTTCGAACCTGTTATTGGGGGTTCGAGTCCCTCCGAGGGCACCAGGTGAAGACATTGTAATTCACCTTCGGTGAATCCCAGTGAGCATTTCCTATCGATACATCCCGCTTTGGCGGGACGATTAAAGGATATGCTCCCGCAAAAAGCAAAAACTTTTGCTTTTTGCCCCCGTAGCTTAATGGTAAAGCAGCGGCCTCTTAAGCCGTGGATGAGGGTTCGATTCCTTCTGGGGGCACACTTCGACTCTCCGCTCTGGGCGGATCGCTCAGTACCTTCGACCAGACGCATGAAGCGAAGCGCCCTGAGCTTGTCGAAGGGCTACGCTATGAATCAAAGAGCAGAATATAATAAAAATTGTATGAATTTCATAATAAACCAAAAAATAAAGGAGAGAGAAGAATTTTTTGCAGATAACTATATTAAAAACTATGCTGATGCAAAAAAAATAAGTATTGTTGCCGTTGTTCATTTAATAGACACGGGAATTCCCTATGTTAACTCGTTAGAAAAGTATTTTTCTCTCCAATACATCATTCCAAAACCAAGTTCTATTGATAAAAAACTATTGGATTTCTATCCGAAAGATAAAATATTAAACATTACTAGAGATGAGCTTAAAAATCCAGAAAACATTATTAAACATCTTGCGGATGTCCCGAAAGATAATAAATTGTTATTGCTAGATATAGGTGGCTATTTTGTGCATTCAATTAATGATTTGAAGAAAACTTTTGGTGATAGATTTATTGGAGTTATTGAAGATACTGAGAACGGACATCAAAAGTATTTATCGCTACAGAATTTAGACGTTCCGATTGTCTCTGTGGCAAGAAGTCCTTTGAAAAACAATGAGGATCATTTAGTCGGACAGGCAGTTGTATTTTCAGTTGATTTAATCTTGAGAGAGCAGGGAATTCTTTTGAATAATAAAAGGGTTGGGGTTCTTGGATTTGGCAAAATAGGAAATGGAATTTTATCTTCTTTAAGAGACAAGGGATGTGCGGTTTCGGTTTATGATAGAAATCCGGTAACCATAATTTTGGCCCTTTCGAAGGGTTTTGCTATTTCCGACAAGTTAAAAATTTTGGATGAATCAGATATTATTTTTTGCTCAACCGGCAACTTATCACTAAAAAACGATGAGTTTAAATATCTTAAAAACGGCGCTTTTGTAGCCTCAGTGACATCTTCCGATGATGAACTTGACTTGTCTTGGCTAAAAGAAAACTACACAAAAGAAACCATCTCTGACTATATTGATAAATATGATAAAAACGGGCACTATTTTTATCTATTAAACGACGGAAATGCGATAAACTTTATACATGGAGCGGTTATTGGAGATTTCATTCTATTAGTCCAAAAAGAAATGATAGATACTATTATTTTTATGGATATTAATAAATTAGAAAAGGGGGTTCAAGATAGCTATGATTTGGTAAGGCAAAGGGTGGCCAAGTCGTGGCTAAAATATTTTTTAAAAATTGAGGTGTGAAAATATGGAAAAAGGCATAAACGAGCAACTAATGAATTATTTGCGAATATTCCCCGATGAGGAAGAACTACTTTCTTTATTAAAAAAGCAGGTCTTAGAAAATCAGGATATTTTAAACAGAAAGAACTTTGAAGGTCATATTACTGCTAGCGGATTGGTTATTTCTTCTGATAAAAAGGTTTTAGTTGTTTTTCATAACAAATTGCAGAAGTTTTTGCAGCCAGGAGGACATATTGAAAAAGGTGATGAAGATCTCATGTTCTCAGCGATGAGAGAGCTGAGAGAGGAAACAAATCTAAGTAATGTAGAACTATGCAATTGGTGCCCAGAGAACAATTCTCCAATAATGATTGATACGCATAAAATACCAGAAAATAAACAAAAGAATGAATATGAACATTATCATCATGATTTTATGTTCATTTTTACAATAAAAAAGGGTGCAGATATTATATTAGATACAAATGAAGTTTCGAATTTTCGTTGGATAAGTATTGATGAAATAATAAAGACCGATTCGGTTATTGCGAAAGGTCTTAAAAAAGCTACTATGTTGAATATTATTTGAAATTTTATATGGACTTACAAAAGCCCGAGTATTCGCTTGAGGTATATGACCCGAAAACAGGAATGCGGGGCTTTTTGGTTATTGACAGCACTACCCTGGGACCCGGCAAAGGAGGCATCCGCATGACTCCTGATATTACGGAGGAAGAGGTGGCAAGATTGGCAAGGACCATGACATTCAAGAATGCCTTGGCGGACATCCCCTTTGGAGGAGCAAAAGGGGGCATTGTATGGAACGGCGGATCTGACGAACTCAAGAAACAATACGTCCAGAGCTATGCCCGAGCCATCAAGCCATTCGTGCCAAAGAAGTATATAGCGGGCCCTGACGTGAATACCGGAGAGCGGGAAATGCAGTGGTTCGTGGAAGCCACCGGCATCTGGAGATCCGCCACGGGAAAACCGGCAAACCTCTGCATGAAACTCTTTGGCAAGCCGGGCGAGAAATGCGGCATCCCCCACGAGTTCGGGAGCACCGGATTTGGCGTAGCTCAAGCCGTAGCAGTGGCAGCTGAACTTAAAGGGTTGGATATACAAAAGACCACGGTTGCCATTGAAGGGTTCGGGAACGTCGGCAGTTTCGCATTCAAATATCTCAAAGAAATGGGGGCGCGCATTGTTGCCGTCGCCGACCAGGATGGAACCATATACAACAAAGAGGGATTGCAAGAAGACATCCTTTTGAAGCTCAAGGGCCAAAAGAAATCGGTGAAGGAGTACCCTGGCGGCAAGCGACTCAGCCATGACGCCATCTTTGAATTGCCAGTGGACATCCTCATTCCGGCTTCTGTCACCAACGTTATCAATGAGGGCAACAAGAAAAATATACAAGCAAACATCATTGTTGAGGGCGCCAACATTCCCATGACAGAATCCGTGGAAGCATGGCTCTGGAACAAAGGAGTTCTCATCGTCCCTGACTTCGTGGCAAACGCGGGCGGGGTCATCTCCTCATATGCCGAATACCGGGGCTACAACCCGAAACGCATGTTTGAGCTGGTGGAGAGGAAGATAAAGAAGACGGCGCGCATGGTGCTCAAAGAAGCGTTGAGGACAAAGAAGAACCCGCGGCACATCGCAATGGACCTCGCGACAAAGCGGCTGTCCCGCAAACGTGGTAATATATAGACATATATGGCAAACGAACCCCAAGACGCATTCAGCAACTATGGAGGGGAGATGTCCCGCAAGCAGCGAGTAAGACCTTAGCCTGGTTAAGGATTACGATGAAGCTCTTGACATCAAATTAGGGAACGCCATAATAAAAGTATTATGACAAACCAACCATTGCCAAACAGACCAGGCGCGACACCGCACATGCCTAGGACAGACACGTTCAGCAGAAATGCAGGCAGGCTGTCTCGTCAACAGATGGACGAACATATCAGCCGGATGCCCATGTTTCAACATGATCAGGAATACATAAAACAGGTGATGGGTAAGTTTGACATAGCTGGTTACAGCCAAGGCATTACAAGAGAAGAATTTCACAAGGGACTGGACGAAATGGCAAAAAATACAAGAGACCCAATTGATCTGCAGAAAATAGAACGCATCAAGACACACTTCAATTAATAAACCGAATTTCGCTTCGGCGGGCACTCTCTTTTACCTGCAACTTGCAGTTTTTTTGTTTTTAAGCTACCCTATGGATACATGATGCCCAAAAAAGAAAAGGAGAAGGTGTTAGCGGAGGTCCGCATCCACGACAAGGATACGGGGTCTCCCGAGGCCCAAATCGGCCTTCTGACGGCCGAAATAGAGCGGCTGCTTTCGCACCTCAAGAAACACAAGAAAGACATGCACTCAAAGCGTGGGCTCTTGCGCATGGTGGCCCGTCGCAGGCGGCTTCTCAGCTACCTCAAGGAGGAAGACATGAAGCGCTACTCGGCGATCTCAAAGAAACTCGGCCTGAAACAAGCCAAGGAATGACCCTTCGACTACGATCAGGGCAAGATATAGGAAAGTTAGCTATCTTTATTATGCCTTCTCGAACTTCAACTTGTGGTGAGTTTATCGAACCATGACCTCTCTCCCAAAAAACAAAGAGCAGAGGGTTGCCGTCTTTATCGACGTCCAAAATCTCTATCACTCGGCAAAACACCTCTACCAGTCCCGCGTAAACTTTCGGGAGATTCTCCGCGTGGCGGTCTCCGGCCGCAAGCTCATTCGGGCCTTTGCGTACGTTGTCCGCACCAAGACAGGAGAAGAGCGGGCGTTCTTTGACGCCCTGACGGCGGTGGGCATTGAGACTAGGGTCAAGGACCTGCAGGAGTACTACGGCGGGTTGAAGAAGGCTGACTGGGACGTGGGGCTGGCGGTTGACGCCATCAAGATCTCAGACAGCGTGGACACGATCGTCGTTGTGTCGGGAGACGGAGATTACGTGCCCCTCGTGGAATACCTCCAGTATCACGGCAAGCTTGTGGAGGCGATGGCATTCGGCCGCTCCACTTCAACGAAACTTAGGGAGGCGGTTGACGAATTCGTTGACCTGGAAGGATCTGATAAATATTTACTGAAAGCACCTCGATGGCCGATAAAGATTATCAAGTAGACGTAGGGGGCAGACAGCTGAACCTCAAGGTAAGCAACTGGGCAGAACAGGCGTCAGGTTCTGTGCTCTGTCGCATGGGAGATACGCTCGTGATGGTGAACGCCGTCATGGCTTCGCCCCGGCCGAACCTGGGGTTTTTTCCTTTGACCGTGGAATACGAAGAAAAGTTC
>JAUSGO010000022.1 GCA_030649025.1 bacterium
ACGACCGGATTCAGCACCGGAACGACGTGGAACGAGGGTGACGTGGAGTACTACTACACGCCGGTGTTCGCAGTCGAACAAGGTCCGTACTCGCATTCCGACTCGTACCCGGTCAACGGAGGCACGCTCACCTACTAAGACTGAACTGAATCCCTTTAACTTGCTTGTAACTGGTTAGAGGAAGATCAAGCCCCTCTCGAAAGAGAGGGGCTTGATGCGTTTTAACGAGCTCACCCCGCACTTATCGCGATAAGTGCGGGGTTGTTTTTGCGGATACTTTTATGTATGCTTGACCCGTTAGAGATCCGATGCCTCCGGCATCCGCAATTGTCCATCCGGAACAAATATATGTCTTATTCTCGCACTGCTCCAAAACTAATATCTGCTCTTGCCGTATTGGCACTGCTCACCCCTCTCCTGGTTTGGGATCGGACGCTTTACCCCTTTGTGTTCGGTAAGGTGTGGCTTTTTCGGATTTTGGTCGAGGCCATGGCGGTGTTGTACATGCCGCTTGCCGCATCAAACCCCGAATTTCGTCCAAAAAAGTCTTTTGTGTGGCTTGCGCTTTGTGTATTTTTCCTTTCCCTTGTCCTCTCAAGTATTTTCGGAGCAAGCTTCTCAAAAAGCTTCTGGTCAAATGCAGAGCGGATGGAGGGGTTATTCGGCATTTTCCATTACATGTTTTTTGCACTGATACTTTCAGGAATTTTTAGAATGAAACCAGAGCGGTTTTATGGTCTTATGAAAGTGTTCCTGGGTGTTGGAGTTCTTTCCATCGTCGCGGGAATTTTTAGAGCCCTTGACACCGGCTACTTGCGTCTTGAGGGTACTGCCGGGAATCCTTCGTTTTTTGCCTCACTCTTGATTTTTGAAGTGCTATTTGCCGCATTACTTGCTTTGCATGCGCAATCACGAAGGGAGAAGTATATTTATGGCGCCCTTGCCATTGTTTTTGCGGTGGGAACTTTTGGAACGGGAACGCGCGGCGCGTTTCTGGGTCTTGCGGTTGGCTTTTTGATTTATGCGGCGCTGATGTTATTTGGCAAAATGAGCTTCTCCAAGACCCGAATAGCTTATATTGGCGCAATCCTGCTTCTTGTCGCAGGCGGTGTTTGGATATCAAAGGGCCGCGATATCTCGCTTTCCGATCCGAACGTACGAAGCCGCCTTACCGCAATTCGCATAAGCGTCTCGGCGTGGCGCGAACATCCATGGCTAGGGTGGGGTTTTGAGAGCTACAATGTCGCGTTTAATAAGCACATAGACCCGAAGCTTATCAGCGAGTTCCGGGCTCGCCAGTGGTTTGACCGTGCCCATAACAAAATGCTTGATATGCTGGTGATGGGCGGGATTGTGGGTCTTGCGGCCTATCTCCTGTTTTTAGGTTCGCTTGTTTGGGCGTTCTTACAGACACGTAGAAAATCTTATGAAGACGGGAAAGCAGCTTTTATCGGCATCGCAGGCCTTGCGGCATATACGGTTCACAATCTTTTCGTTTTTGATGTACACCAATCATATCTTCCGCTGTTTTTGCTTATCAGCTTCCTTGCGGCATCAACGGAGACCAAAAAGGGTTTTGGAGATAGTATGCATTCGGCTGTTGCGCGTATCACATTCCAAAATTCAAATTTCAAGGTTCCCATGAGCACTTCTTTGCTTTTTGGCATCATTCTTTTCATCCCGCTCTTCTGGTATGCGTCGGTAAAACCGTTAAGAGCGGCAATGGCGATCTACAATGCTTTTAGCCTGGATCCATCGCTGAATGCCAGGGCCCCAAAGAATATTTCCCAAGACATACGGGTACGTGCAATTATTGGCGAGTATCAGATAGCGATTGCTCAGAATTCGTATGTGACCTGGGAAGCGCTTTTGCTGCTCGAGCGGTATTATGTAGGAGAAGTGCGGGCAGGAAATATACCCGTTGACGAAGAACTGCTTACCTATTTGGCAGATAGGCTTTACGAAGCGACATATCGTGAACCGCTTAAGTACGAAGCGTATCTCGCCATAGGGGAGATATTGAATATTCGTGCGAGTTTAGGGGATGCAAAGGTGTACGAAGAGGCCGGAGAGGCCATAGAGAAAGCTATAGCGCTTGCGCCAAACGTTCCGCGCGTGTGGTATGCGAAAGGAACGCTGCTTTTCGGCCTCAAAAAAACCACAGAGGGCATTGAAGCGTTCAAAATGGCTGTGGCCTTAAATCCAGATATCGTTGAATCGCACATAACCTTGGCTAACGCATATCTTTTCTTGAGCGAGTATCGAAATGCCGCCGATGTTCTGGATGAGGCGCAAAAGAAGGGATATGAACCCGGGTCCGTTTCGGAATTCAAACAGTTATTTGAGGCATACAGTGAAACGGTGCAATATGAAAAAGTGGAAAAGGTTCTTTTACGGCTTATTGAGCTGGAACCAAAGAGCGCCAAGTGGCATGCGGTGTTGGCGGCAACTTATAAGGGCATGCAGAGGTACGGTGATGCGAGGAGCGAGGTGGCGCGTGCCGTGGAGCTCGACGAGTCATATGCCCGCGAAGCAGAAATATTTTTGAAAATGTTGCCAAAATAAGGGAGTATCGGGGTTGATTGCTTTTAGGCTGTTCTGTTATACTTATCAACATGAAAAAAATCATCTTTTTTACTTTTCTATTTTTCGCCTTGGCAACCGTTGTCCGTGCCCAATATACCCCCTCTGTGCCGGGGTCTCTTGGCATAGGGAAGGTCACGCCTTCAAGCGTTGAGTGGACATTTAATCTCAACGGGGCCATGGTAACGGAGATCCAGCTTTTTGTGGGGGATGAAACTTCTCCGCGTGTCAAACAGGCCGTCGCTAATTACGCAACAAGCATTGTGGAGACGGGGCTTACGGCAAATACCCGCTATGAAAATCGCAAGATACGGGCGATGTATTACGGTACGCCGGGTCCATTTTCGAATACATTTCCCGCAGCGCTTACCTTGCAGAAAATTCCTACACTTGTTTTCGAGCCGCTACCGCCGAATAACATACTTATTCGAACCGAAGGAGACGCAGGCACTGGAGAGGGCCTAACCGCATGGCAAGTGTACAATGTGACGCAGGGTGAGCTGCGTGGTTTGGTGAGCACCCAAAATCTTCAACTTGGACCTTTTGAATCCGGCAAAACTTATGTGTTTAAAGTCCGGGCGCAAAATGTCGATGGCATGTTGACGGATTGGTCGAGCGGGATAAGTTATACGATGCCGGGTCCGCTATCATCCTCTCCATCCCCCTCGTCAAGCGCGAACCCGCAGGCCGGACAGAGGATAGTGCTGAAGCTCGGTGTCTCAGCCCTGAATGTACGAACGCTGCCAGCTATTTCGGGCAGACGGATCGGCTACATGAGGCCCAGCCAAGAATTTGAAGCTCTTGAGACGCAGAATGGATGGTATCGGATTCAATTTACTTCCACGGTGCAGGGTTGGGTATCAGGGAAGTATGTGCGGGCAAAATAAAGGGTATTAAACCTTGTATTTTCGGCACTCGCTCGGAAATACAAAAGAATACCTTCGTATTTCGCTCGACTCGCTTGAAAATAGTTTCTCGCGAATAAGAAAACTCCCCCACTTAGGCGGGGGAGTTTTTTTATTTATAGCAATATGGCTAGAGTAGGTTCTTTACTTCTTGTATCATGCGATCAAGCTTGAATTTCTGCTCGACGGTTTCTTTGGCGTGTGAGGCGAACTTATCTCGAAGGGATGCATTATTAAAAAGCTCCGAAATTGCCAGTTGTAGGGCTTCCGAATTTCCCGGCTCTACCAACATGCCATTCTCGTCGTTTTTGACGATTTCAGGAATGGCTCCGACCGAAGTTGCAATAACGGGAATTTCGGCCGCCATTGCTTCAAGTAAAACCCACGGGAAACCTTCTTTGAGGGAGGGGAGGACGAAGATGTCAAAAGCCTTTAGATATTTCCAGGCTTCGGGTAGGTGTTCCGCCAGAAGAACAACGTCTTGCAGGTCATGTTTTGCGATTTCTGATTCGATATGTCGTCGTTCTCTGCCGTCGCCAATGATAACGAGCTTGACGCCGGGATGGGTTTTATGAATTTCTGCCATTACTTCAATAAGCACGGGCAATCCTTTTGTTTTATAGAAATTAGCGATACAGCCAATCAGTTTCTCAGAAGGAGGCACGTTAAGCCTTTTTCTTGCTTCGTCTCGCGCGAAGAACTGCAGGGAAGCAGGGTCAATGCCATTGTAGATTGTGACGAGCTTCTCGCGCGGCTTTATGCCAAGACGCTCTGCCTGAGCGGCATCATGCCGGGAATTGACGATAATCACGTCTTTCCATCGCGCGGATATTTTTTCAGCCGTAAGATACAATTTACGCAAGAACCACGATTGCGGGTCATTGAATGCCCATCCGCCGATGCGGTATACGATTCTTGGGGTACGAGCCCAGCGTCCCGCCAAACTTCCCAGAAAGCCGGCCTTAGAAGAGAGCAAGAAAAATACATCAGGCCTTTCACGCCTTAAAAGCCTGAAAATCTCCCATAGGCCCAAAAGGTCGTATACAGGGGAAATATCGCGCCTAAGCCATTTTAAGGGCTGTACGGTGACATGTTTATCCTCCAGGACGTCCAGAAGCTCCCCGGGCTTGGAAGAAACCAGACTCTCGTATTTAGCCGTATCAAGATGGGTCGCAAGCTCCAATAAAAATCTTTGCGCCCCACCAAATTCAGATTGAGTAATAAGAAATAGAATTTTCTTTTTTTTTGTCTCCAGCATATTCCCACACTACCACGTCTTTTCTTTTTACTCAAAATATGGCAAAATAGGCCCATGCGCATCCTTATTACCGGCTCATCAGGAGAAATAGGAACAAATCTTGCCATTCGCCTGAAAAAGGAAGGGCATGAGGTTTTTGGCGTGGACCGCAGACCCAACAGCTGGACCGATGCGTTTCCTTATATTCTTCAGGATCTCTCGGGACGTTTTGTGAACTTCAAGGGCGGTATCGGAGACCAGGTGTATCCCGAGAAGCTTGATGTGGTGGTGCATCTCGCGGCAAACGCAAAGGTGCACGAACTCATTGCCGAGCCGTGGCGGGCCTTTGACAATATTGCCATAACATTCAACGTGGCGGAATTTTGCCGCCAAAACGAACTTCCTATTATTTATGCAAGCTCGCGCGAAGTGTACGGAGATGTTCACCGGTATTCCACGGAAGAATCGCAAACCCATATCTCGTATACCGAATCAACCTATTCGGCAAGTAAAATTTCCGGAGAAGCTCTCGTGTATGCCTATGCCCGGTGCTACGGCATGCCGTATCTGGTGTTTCGTTTTTCTAATGTGTACGGACGATACGATAATGACCTAGAGCGTATGGAACGCGTTATCCCGCTTTTTATAAAAAAAATATCCGCGGACGAACCCATTGTGGTATTTGGAAAAGAAAAAACGCTCGACTTCACCTACGTTGATGATTGCGTGGACGGTATTGTGCGAGGCATAGAAAAATTGGTGTCCGGAAAAGTGAAGAATGAAACCATAAACCTTGCCTACGGGCAGGGGCATACGCTTGGAGAGCTTGTGGAATATATCGCAAAGGAACTTGGCAGAAATCCGCGTATATCCGAAAAACCTTCGCATGTGGGCGAGGTCACGCATTATGTCGCGGATATCTCGAAGGCGAAAAAACTTCTTGGATACGAGCCAAAAGTAGCGCTGTCCGATGGTATCAAGCGGGCCATTGCGTGGGGAAAGGAGTGGGAAAAGAAGAAGGGTAGAGGGTCTAGGGTAGAGGATGTAGGAGATGAAAGAAAATCTCCTGTGGATTTTAGTACCCTCACCCTTAAACCCTCACCCCTAAACCCTCTTCGAATCCTATTCTTCTCGGCGTTTTTCCCGCCGTATAGAGGCGGAGCCGAGGTGTTTGTGGAAGAAGTAGGCAAGCGGCTTGCAAAAGTCCACGAAGTTATTGTGGTGACATCCTGGCTGTCTCGTTCTCTTCCACGGCAGGAAACTATCAATGGCATGCGCATTGTGCGCATGGGTCTGGGCACGAAATACGATAAGTTCCTGTATCCGATTTTGGCGTTCGTGAAATCGTTTTCCATTCCGCATGATATTGTTTACGGAGTATTGGAAAGTTATGCGGGCATTGCCGTTGCGCTGTACAAGGTCTTTACATGGCGTCCCGCCTTCGGCGAGGCTCGCCCAGCAGGGCGGCCGGCTATTCTCAATTTGCAATCCGGGACGCTGGATGACTGGAGGCGCGGAATAGGATTTAACCTGTTTTTCCGGCGTTTCATTCATACAATGCCCGACGCGATACACGCGATTTCCCAGCATCTTGCGAGCCGCGCGCGTTGGCTTGGTGCGCGTCGCGTCGTGGTCATCCCGAACGGTGTTGATCTTGCTCGTAGCATTGTTCATGTCACAAAAGACTCCAAGAAGATTATTTGCGTAGGAAGACTTTTTCCTGTGAAAGGCCAGGATGTGTTACTCGACGCAATGCCGTATGTGCTGAAGGAATTTCCAGATGTGAAGTTATATCTTGTCGGTGATGGGCCGGAGCGGGAGAGATTGGAGACGCAGGTGAAGATGCTCGGCATCTCCAGAAGCATTGTGTTTAAAGGGAATCTTCCGCATCACGATATTCCCAAAGAAATTGCGGCATCCTCGATGTTTGTGGGGGCTTCGCGCAGGGAAGGACAGGGCATTGCGTTTGTGGAAGCGCATGCCGCGGGAACCGTGGCTGTAGGCACGGCCGTTGGCGGGATACCCGAAGTTATAGAGGATGGTCAGACGGGTCTTTTGGTACCGCCCGAGAATCCCCAAGCTCTTGCCGGGGCTATGCTTAAGCTTCTGCGCGAGCCGTTGCTTGCGCGTCAGCTCGCCGAAACCGCAAAGAAACGCGTCCTGCGCTATGACTGGGAGAGGATTACCGGGGAAGTTGAAAAACTTATTGCCGAAACGATAGCATCGCATGAATGAAAGGCGCATCAATATTATAACCAGCGTGTACTCTCCCGAGGTTGGTGGGCCGGGGGTGTATCTTGCGTCGCTGAAAGAAGTGCTAGAGAAGCGCGGATATGCCGTTGCTGTTTTAGTACGCCCCGGTTTTTTTACCCTGCTTTCAAAAATTAAAAATAACGATGTGGTGCTCGCGCATGCCACGCCAAAAATTTTGCTTCCAGTTTACATAGCGCGTTTTGCAAAGAGATTTTCACTTACCATAAGGATTGGAGGAGATTTTTTTTGGGAACGAGCGGTTGAGGAGGGGAGATATTTCGGGACATTGCGCGACTTCTATCGAAGTCGTAATTTCCAATTTCCAATTTCCAATTTCCAAACCTCCGCTCCGCTCCGGGTTGCCATTCTTTATTGGGTGATGAAGTTTTTGTTGCGGAGAGCGGATGCTGTCGTGTTTACTGCATCACTTCTGCGCGATATCTATGTGCCGCTTTTTGAGCTTGATGAGAAAAAGGTGCATACCATAATGCATCCGATTCTAGAATTACGACCTATAAGTTCATCCTCAACCAAATCCGTAATCCGAAATTCGCAATTGAATAATTCTTCGCAAACAAAATCCGCCATTCGACTGCTCTATGCGGGAAGATTTCTCAAATTGAAAAATCTGCATATGTTGCTTGAAGTTTTTGCAGAAGCAAGGAAAAAACATCCGAACATTCACCTGACACTTATTGGGGAGGGCCCTGAAGGCGAAGCCCTAAAAGCTATAAGCCATAAGCTAAAAGCTGGGGATGCTGTTATATTCAAAGATCCTACGAGTCATGATAACATCTTAGAAGAAATGAGCCGTAGCGACTTGGTAGTGCTTCCCTCGCTCTCCGAAGTAAGTCCCAATCTGCTTACCGATGCTCTTGCCGCCGGCGCTCCCGTGCTTGCAACGCAAGAGAACGGTCTTTATGGGATTTTCAAGGAGAGTGCTACATGGTTTAATCCGATGTCAAAAGAAGATTTCTCGGCAAAGCTCGAAGCCTTGCTTGTTCCGGGAGCTCTTGATGAACTGCGCGAAAAAAAGAAGACCCATCTCCAGCAAAGAACATGGAGCGAGGTTGCTGAAGAATATGAGAATGTTTTTCAGCAGTCAGTTTAGTATCTGTCGGCAATTTTTTATTATGCATTCTCTAAAAAAACTTATCCGAAATATATTTTTTGCCTCCTGCGTAATCGTGGACAAATTTGTTCCCTCACGCGGAGTGCCGATATTTTTATATCACTCTATTGATAATTCCGGCTCCCCCATTTCCACGACACCGCAGAATTTTGCCTGGCAGATGGCGTATTTAGCTCGCCACGGATGGTTCACCATGACGCTCGACGAACTGCTCCAGCTCATGAAGGCAAATCGAATTCCCAAGAAGCGTTTTATCATCACGTTCGATGACGGATTCCGCAACGTCTTCACGGAGGCGCTTCCCATTCTGCAAACATTCGGTTTTACCGCAACGGCCTACATTGCAACCGAATTTGTCGGGCGTACCAATAGTTATGTGACCGCGCGGATGCCAGAATTTCCCATGATGACCTGGGACGATATTAAAACTTTGCGGGAAGCCGGGTGGCAGATAGAATCGCACGGGCATACGCATACGAACATGCCGGAACTTGAAAACTCCAAGGTCTATTGGGAGCTTCAGGTATCGCGGGACCATCTGGAAAAACATGCCGGTATACGCGCAAAACACTTTTGTTATCCACGGGGGAAGTACACCGCCTCCATCGTGCAGGCCGTGAAAGACGCCGATTACAAAAGCGCTACATCAATTCATGTCGGTCTGGTACGCGCAGGGTCTGACCCATGGATTTTGGAGCGCCTTCCGGTGAACGATCGCGCCATCCCATTGCACTTCAAGGCCCTTCTCACAGAGCCTTATAGCTGGTTTGCAAGCGTCCGAAGGATGATTATAGGAAGATATTAGGCATGGCTCATAATACTCCTCAGTGCGCTACGCCATATATCTCGCTTATGGTATAATAGCTATATGGGTATTTTTGGTTCGTTATTCGGAGAGAAGGGAGAAAAAGGAAAGCATTATGCTGCTCTTGAAATTGGGTCAAGAAAGTTGCGCGGACTTCTTTTTTCCCATGGAGAAGGAGACTCGCTGGTTTTAGAAGAGCTTGTGCAGGTACCCTACGAGGAGCGCAAAGGCCGCGCGACGGGGCTTCTTACAGTGGATGCGGGCGCCATAGAGCGCGCGGCAAAAACGCTTCTGGAAAAACTTCCGAGATTTGCCAAAGTTCGGAATGTCTCGGTAGGGCTTGGAGCGGAGTTTCTCCGCAGTATAACGTTTCGGGCTGTTTTCGAGCGCGATGAGCCGAAAGAAAAGATTGATGCGGCAGAGCTTAAAAATCTTCTGGAAAAAGCGGAGCGGGCAAGTCGCGAGAGTATCGGAGAGAAACTCCTGCGGCAGAATGGCCCAGAGGTGAATTTGCGGCTTGTCTCTTCGCGCCTGGAAGAAATACTCATTGACGGCTATGGCGTGAACGATCCGGTTGGCCTTGCGGGAAAGGAAATAGAAATCGCTCTTTTTAACCTCTACACCGAGGAACCTCATCTCGAATTTCTTCAAGCCATAAAGAAGCTTCTCGGGATTAAGAATCTCTTTCCGCGCTCATTGCCGTACAACGTGTGTCGCGCCCATGCGTCTTTTGCACCGACAAGTTTGCCCTACTCTGGTATTTTCATCGGCGTTGACGAAGCTCTCACGAGCGTCTCCGTTGTTTCAAAAAACGTGTTTTTAGGGATGAAACTTTTTTCAATCGGCAGAAATCTTTTTACGCGCAGTATTGGGGAAAATCTCGGCTTGGGTTTTAAGGAAGCCGAAGACATGCAGCGGCAGTATGCAGGAGGGAAATTGAGCGTGCAGGTGAGCCGTAAAATTTCCGGGATTTTGAAACGGGCTTCGTCCGTTTGGGCGACCGGCGTGGAGCTGGCCTTGGAAGAATTTTCACAGGCCTTGGAGATTTTTCCGTCCGCTATATTCGTTTATGGCGAAGGAGCCGATCTGCCGGACCTGATCAGGGT
This sequence comes from bacterium, assembly GCA_030649025.1. Lineage (NCBI taxonomy): Bacteria > bacterium. The sequence goes on from JAUSGO010000022.1 coordinate 10,022, forward strand.
GCTTAACGAGACCGATCGTTTTGCGCAAATACCGTTTTTGGAAAAAAGAACCCCCGTCGTGCTTGCGCCAGCAGATCTACCGTTTTTTAAGGGAGATAAGGATTTGAAAAAGTTTTCCGGAATCTCAACTTCAAGCGCCGATACGCCGATATGCTGTCTGGCCTATGTCTCCCTGTTTGATACGGGTCCGTCTGGCGAACTGGCACGCATTGTGCAACGCGCAACAAGACTGGCATACTCTTAGAAGAAATTCAAAATGCAAAACTCAAAATGCAAAATTTTGGAATATCGTGAAAGTTTTTCTTGTAAGAAAAACCTTCACTCCTTAATTTTGATTTTTGACTTTTAATTTTTGAGTTATTTGAATGGCTCCCACTCCCCACATTTTATATGCACATCGCGAAGACGAGATCACCTCATTACTCGACGCTATCGACGCGCAGGATGCCCCGGAAGTGCTTCTTGTAGTTCCTCGGGAGGCGTTGTTGTTCCGCGATCTTCTGAATCTCAAACTTCTCAAACGCGAATGCGAAAAGCTCAATAAAAAACTCACGATTTCCACCCAGGACCCCTCTGGCGCGGGTCTTGCAAAAAAAGCTGGTATCGCTGTTGAGGTTATCTCCGAAGGAGAAAAATTCTTTGAAGAATGGCCCACCCAGAGAGGAAGCGGAAAAGGGGGGTCTCTGGTTTCACAGCCTTCAGAAGTTCCACAAATTGTCAAAGGCCAGCAGATACCCATATCAGTTAACTCCTCACCTTCTATGACTACCAAACCTTCTCCGGACCAGTTTAATTCCTATGTGCAAAAACCCAGCCTCGACTTGTCTCGGCGAGGCGGGCGAGGCCGGGCGATGGACGTCATGCCGTCGACAAGAGCTACTGATGCTGCGCCGCGAAGATCTGTCCAAATGCCATCTGCTCCTTTGGCACACGGTGCTTCCGAAGAAAAACCTATAAAGGAAGAGATTTATCAAGAAGAATCTTCCGGGCGTACGCCGCGGCGCATTGGAAAAAAATTCTTTATTTGGACCTTAAGCGTTCTTTTGGTGCTTGGGATTTTAGGAGCGGGGATCAGATATATAAAGCCTTCGGCTACCGTTACCATCTATCCCAAGGAGGATGCCGTAGAATTTGAAATGGACCTTTCGGGCCGCACAGAAATTTCTTCAGTCGACATCGCAAAAGCTGTTTTGCCTCTTGAACGATTTCTGGTTGAGGAGACGACCGCAAAAGAATTTCCTTCAAGCGGCGATCGCGAGGTGGTAAGTAAGGCTCATGGCAAACTTACCGTATACAACGCATTCAGTTCCTCTCCGCAGCCTATTGTCGCCACGACCCGGTTTCTTTCAGAATCGGGAAAGCTCTTCCGCACGCCCAAAGCCGTTGTTATTCCCGGTGCAAAGGTAGAGGGCGGAAAATTGACGCCGGGGTCCATAGAGATCGAGGTTGTGGCGGACCAGGCAGGAGCCGAGTACAACATTGCTCCTTCTCGGTTTTCCATTCCCGGATTTAGCGGGACGCCCAAGGATGGAAAATTTTATGGAGAATCCCATGAGTCTCTGACGGGAGGGTTCAAGGGTTCCGGGCGCGTGGTCGAGAAAAAGGATATTGAAGCGGCGCGCTCAAGCCTTATCTCCGGAGAATCAGATCGTATGAAAGAGGTATTGCGCAAGAAATTCCCTCCGGATCTTGTCTATAGCGAAGGCGCGCTCCTTGTTGCAAGCACTGAAGTAAGCGTCTCTCCAAAGGAAGGAGAGCCGGGTGAGAAATTTACGCTCACGGTTCATACAATCGCTCAAGCATATCTTTTTAGAGAGCAGGATGTGTTGGCGATCGTTGAGCCGAATATTACCGAAAACCTTGGCGGAAAGTACCGCACCCTGCCCGATACCCGCAAAATTTCCTATACGGTTCGGCAGCTTGATGCCGCTCTTGGCCGTCTTGCGCTTACCGCACTGATAAGCGTGCGAAGACAGGCAGTCATCGATGAGGGCGATCTTCGTTTGCGGCTTATAAATTCCGACATTGATCAGGCAAAAGCCTTTTTTGCCGAGCAGAATCATATTGACCGGGTTAATCTCTCGCTCTGGCCTTTCTGGTCACGACAGCTTCCGGCAGATTCAAGCCGTATCAAGGTTATTACGGGGAAGAAATAGTATAAGGTCTCATCCCAGTGAATTTAAAAAAGGACCCTTTTTGGGGTCCTTTCGGTTTTTGCGGTATTTCGCGGGGTCTGTTATCTTCCGCCGTTTTCAAACTTCGGCGTAAGCACGACGAGGTCTCCCGCCTGAAGCACGGTGTCGCCATTGGATGCGCGTTCGTTCACCGTAGCGCTTCCGTCCGCCTTTTTGGCGCCGCCCACGGTCTTGAGCGCGTCTTCAACGGTCATTCCCGGGGTAAAGGGGAGGGCATGTGATTTGTCGCCGATAGTGACCGTTACCGCATTCGAATGCGGAGGAGCGACGGCAGTGGCGAGGGGGATTATGGGGGTTGCAGTTTTCGGTTCTTCCAATAGTGCCGATCTCATAAGGGTTTCTCCTTTTTTGTGGTTAGGATTTTTGACGCTCTTCCTGGCGGATGAGCGTCAAATTCTTGAGGTTGAAAACCAGACGTTGCCAGTAAGGCTCTTGCATGAGCCAATGCGTAAGTTGCGAGCCGATGAGCGAGGCGATTGCCATGTTCACCGGCAGGAATGCGTCGCAAGCAAGGTCCGGGTCGATGTCTTGCGCCTCGTGAAGATGTTTTTCGTAGAACTCAACATCCTCGAGGCAGGAGGGACGGACAGTATGTATTTCCATCCATTGGCCTTTTGTACCCACGCCGGTTCGTGCGTCGAGATAAACTGGAATTTTGCTGTTCCAGGCTACCTTGCTCCAGATGGCTTTGCGGGATTCCATGGAATCGACGCCCGAGATGACGATGCCGCTAAGTGTCGGGAGCGATTCGTTTGGAAATGAGCAGGCGTGTTTCTTTATAGCAATTCCGGTCAAGCATAGCACGCGTTCATGCGCCGTGTCAACCTTCGGTCTGCCCGCGTCCGTCGGTCCCCACAGGAGATGGTTTGGCACGTTATGGTCCTCTATGGCATCCGAATCGATGAGCGTGATATTCTCAAACCCGATCTTGGCAAGCATCAATGTTGTCGGACTTCCGATGCCTCCTGCGCCGATGACGGTTACGGGAAATACGATGGCGTCTATAGGCAGGATGCGCTCTTGTCTGAAGTGGTTCATGTCTTTTCCTCCGTTCTTTCGCCAAGAATCTGTTCGACCGGTAAGATGACTGGGTCTCCCTCCGGCATTCGGTGAGTGTTTTTACCCAGAATGCTTTTTGGAGAAGGAATGTGAAGGCCGGCTACGCGCCATCCCTCCCGCACATGTTGATTGATGTCGTCTCGGCACTGTTCGGTCAGGGTTTCATCTGCTACGTTCATCCGGACAAAAAGCGGCAGAGCTAGGGCAATGCGCAGGGGACGGTACACGTCGAGTCGGCATCGGTAGTCGCCTTGCTTGTTAAGTACAAGGCTTACCATCCAGTCGTAGTATCCTTCGTAGTCGGCAATCGTTCCGAGGTCCGTATGCGAGAAATATGCCGGCATGGAAACGTGCGAATGCCATTGAAGGCGTATGTGCGAAGGGTCCTTGCCCTCGCGTATCATGCGGCTCACCAGGCAGTTGTACGCCATAGAGTCTGTTTCGGCGTGTCCTCCGGAGACGCGCTGGTCAAGGATGAAAGGGTTTGTGATATAGAGGGTGCTTCCTTCAACTTCCACGATGCCAAACCCGTTTATCTCGAGCGGCATAAGATCTACGTAGCACTTGATCTTTTGCAGCGCTTCGAGTGTGATGACTGCCCGGGGGAAACCCGTAAGTATCAGGTCTTCTCCCGAAGGAACCGGTGCTTCAACAAGCGCAGCTCGCGTTACCCTTTCGCCGGATTCAATTTCCATGGAACCTCCTTAAAATCACGTAATTTATTTTTATCATTTTTGTTGAGGTGCGTGATGCTCTTGAGTATGTGCACCACCGCCGAGGGGATATCGCGCTCGGCAAGAAGATTATTGATATCGCCCGTGAGATTGCCGAAGCAGAAACCGCCGTCACTTCCATAAGGGTAATCTACTTCTCCATCTCCTTTTGCCAGATTGCGGATGTAAATGCCAAACCCCTCGCCAACGTTCCGGATAAAGTCGATGCGGAAGTTCCCTATCTCAAAGAGGCGTGAGTCGTACATGATGTAGAGCGTATCGGTAAAAACCGATATGCATTCGCCTTCCACGTTTATTGCCATAACATCAGGAAAATCCTCCAGGAGCCGGAATGCTTCTTCGAAGCGAGAAAGTTTCTCTGGGTCGGGTTTCGGAGGAAGCTTCTCCAGCTCCTCCTGGTCGCGTTGCGCAACTGCTTCGTTACGTTGCGCCCCCGCTAGCTTTGTGCCAAGCGACTGAAGGTCGCCTCTGACGCTGCGTATATTCTCCTCAAGGCTCACAGTCGTTCTCCGGGCCTCCTGGACGCGGTTTGCCGCAAGCATTTTCTGCAGGTCAATATCATACCATCCCAGAATTCTTATCCACTGCTCCCGTATCGCATCGCGCCTTGCGCGAAGTTGTGAAACGCGCGCGTCGGATGAAATTATTTTTTCACGCCTCTTTGTGTCGGTGCGCGCAAGGGACGATGTTTCCAGGATCGTCTCGGGTTTTTTTGAGTTTGCAAGCCATCTCGGGCGAGGCAAGTCCTGAAGAGGCGGCACTGGTTCGACTTCCGGGATAGAGAGAATTCTGCCATTAGCGAGTACATGCCGGAATGTGCGCCTGAAATTCACGAACCATCCTTCTACGTGCCCCCATGTCCACCCCGCGCCGATTATGACAGCGAACACGATTATGGCTCCTATGGTGCCGGGGAAAAGCACTAATCCCCATGCGTACGGCCAAGGTTTCTTAAGAACATCAGGTTCGGGGCCATCATCGAAAATATACGCCAGGACCACAATAAGCGAAAATAGCGGATAGAAAATCCACAAAAGCCACCAGTCGACATTTTTCCAGTATGAGTCCCAAGACGGTTCGGCACGAAACGCTTTTTCATACGGCAGGCGTCCGCGCATGACAGCGATAACGGTCTGGGTCTCTTCGCGGACTATTTTGCCGTATGCGGTAGTTTCATGCACAAGAGATTTGTCCAGAATGAGGGCAAGCTCATTTGCGGAAATCTCTTGAGGAAGCGTTCGAAGGATAGCCGCCACGTTGTATGCATCACTATTCTTTGTTTGCGCTGTCGGCGCTACCAGTTCCTTATAGAAATCGTTACGATCTCTGATTGAGGATGCATCTACAAAAAATTTAAAGGCGTAAATTCCAAAGCAGAGCACTGCCACAATAAGAGCGATGAGGCCGCTACGGATAAGTTTCTCGAGAAAAGCCCTATGCTCGTTTTCCATTTCCCAATCTCCTTTTCAGTCTTTCGGAATATAACTCTTGTAAAAGAGCCTTGCATCATAACAAAACATAAGTTGAACGTCAAGAGCAACGTGTACTTGCTTTTTTAAGGCCAGGCTGTTAACATATTAATTAACGACAATGGGATAGTAGCGGACTTGAAAAGCGAAATGTGGGCTTTCTTAGGTAGCAAGAAAGCTCGTTTTCTTTGTTTTTTTGCCGGTTGACGGAAAAAGAGAATATTGCTATACTTCCCCCTGTATTTTTAATGCCCGAAAACGCACTGACTCGAAAAGAAGGATTAGTTTTAGAGGCCCTTCCGGGGGATCTTTTTAAAGTGCGTTTTGAAGACGGGGCAGAGGCCTTAGGATATCTCTCGGGGCGCATGCGCATGAACCATATCCGAGTGTTGCCCGGGGACAAGGTTGATGTTGAGTTCTCGCCGTATGACCCGAAGAGGGGGAGGATCGTGAGAAGAAACTAGAGAATCACGAATTTACAGATACTACACGAATGTACAGATTCACGAATATTCGCGAATTCGCGTTATTCGCGTGGTATTCGCATCATTCGTGATTAGCGCAAGCATGAAAGTTCGTCCGTCTATAAAAAAGATCTGTTCCAAGTGTAAGGTCATTCGTCGCAAAAAAACATTGCGTGTAGTTTGCGCAAACCCCAAGCATAAACAGAGACAGGGCTAAGACAGCTTATGGCTTCCGGTTCCTAGCTTATAGGAAAGTTTCTTAATTCCTATCGGCTAAAAGCTAAAAGCTAAAAGCTATACAACGTGGCTGTCGTTCGCATCTCGGGAGCAACGCTTCCTCCCCAAAAACATATCGATGTCGCACTCGCGACGCTATACGGTGTCGGCAGGCCTCTGGCCCAGCAGATTCTTCGTTCGCTTAATATTCCTTTTAATGTCAAAACTGATGCGCTGGATAACGCCCAAGTCAGCGCGTTGCGCGAGATTATCGAAAAGAAATATCCGGTTGAAGGAGAGCTTCACCGAAGGATTATGATGAACATTAAACGGCTTAAGGATATTGGTTCATACCGAGGTCTAAGGCACTCCAAGGGGCTTCCGGTCCGCGGACAGCGGACGAAAACAAATTCCCGAACACGACGGGGTAATGTGCGCCGCACAATGGGAAGCGGCAGGAAGTCGGCCTCCGAAAAAACCTAAAATGCTCGTCTGTCCGATTTTTCTCCACCAAGAGGGAGACCGTTTCAACACCCCTAAATTAAAAGTGTAAGACTCCCTCTTGAGTTCCGAAAAATCAGACAGACTCGATCTCATGTTTTTCTAAATTTTTGATATATGGGAAAGAAAAAAATTTTTGCGCCGACAACGGAAGAATCGCTGAAAGAAGGCGAGGCGCTTGAGGCGAAGGCCGCAAGCGTAAAGGAGCGGACGTCTTCGGTCCGACGGTCGTACTCGCAAGGAATTGCTCACGTTCACGCGAGCTACAACAATACCATTATTTCTTTGACGGACACGGATGGCAACGTTCTGGCGTGGGCTTCAAGTGGCGCGCTCGGGTTTAAGGGTCCGAAGAAAGCAACGCCGTATAGCGCTATGCGCGTTGCCGATGCGCTTGCTTCAAAAACCATGAAATTAGGATTGCGGGATATTCGAGTGGAGGTCAGTGGCATTGGAGCTGGACGGGAGGCGGCTTTGAGAGGGCTTGCTGCTGCCGGATACAATATTCTTTCCATTGAAGATACAACGCCTTTGCCGCATAACGGATGCAAACCGCCAAGACCCAGAAGGGTATAAATCAAAAGTCAAAAATCAAAAGTCAAAATTAAGGAGTGAAAGTTTTTCTTGCGAGAAAAACTTTCACGATATTCCAAAGTTTTGCATTTTGAATTTTGCATTTTGAACTTGCTAAGTATGGCTCGCTATACCGGTCCAAAAGATAAAAAATCGCGCGCAGCTCAAACAAAGCTCTTCCTTCGCGGAGAGCGGGATTTTTCGCCTAAATCGGGTTTTACCCGCCGCCCTTATCCGCCCGGCATGCACGGATCTAAAAGGAAACGTCCGAAGTCCGAATTCGGAACGCAACTTCTGGAAAAGCAAAAAGTAAAATGGGTATATGGAATTTTAGAACGCCAGTTCCGGCGTTATGTGGAAGAAGCAACGCGGCACAAAGGCATAACCGGAGAGATGCTTGTGCAGAGGCTCGAGCATCGTCTTGATAATGTTATCTATCGTACGGGATTTGCGCCCTCAAGGAACGCAGCGCGTCAATTGGTGAGCCATGGCCATATTACGGTGAACGGCAAAAAGGTTTCCATACCTTCCTTCGAAGTTCGTATGGGCGACGTTGTCGGCATCCGCACACTAAGCCGGCCAAAGAAGATTTTTGGCGAGCTTACACTTCGTTTGAAGAAATATGCACCGCCGTCATGGCTATCTCTGGACAAAGAAAAGCTTGAAGGAACGGTCAGCGGGGCTCCCACAATTGCGGATGCGGCCATTCCCGCGGATATTCAGAAGATTATTGAGTTTTACTCTAGATAACAAATAACAAAAAACAAATAACAAAAAACAAATCTGCTTCCTGCTATTTGCTACTTGTTATTTGCTGTTTGAGATATGCAAATCATTCTTCTTCCCGAGCCTCCAAAAATTGTTAAAAAGAAAGGGAATCGGGCACAGATACATATTACGGGATGTTCTCCCGGTTACGGCATGACGCTGGGAAATGCCCTGCGGAGAGTTTTACTTTCATCGCTTCCCGGGGCAGCCATCACCGGTATTAAAATAAAGGGTGTTTCGCATGAATTTGTAGCGATCCCGGGAGTTATGGAAGACGCAACCATTCTCATGCTTAACCTAAAACAGGTTCGATTTTTGATGCATGCAGAAGAGGGGACTTTTCGCGTTACTCTCTCAAAGAAGGGCAAAGGAGAGGTGAAGGCGGGAGATATCCAGACTTCCTCGGATCTTGAAGTCGCCAATCCCGAGCTACATCTTGCAACCCTTACCTCTGGCGATGCGGAGCTGGAAATGGAACTCGAAGTGGAGAAGGGGCTCGGATACGTTCCTGTTGAAGAACACCGGAGAGAGAAGGTAGAAGTGGGTCTTATCGCACTGGACGCGCTTTTCTCGCCCATTAAGAGGGTTAATTATGAGGTTGAAAACATGCGAATCGGCGATCGAACGGATTTCAACCGCATTCGCTTCGATATTGAAACCGATGGCACCATGAGCCCGGAAGCCGCGTTCAGCCGTGCAGTGGAGATCCTTGTCGAACATTTTGAACGGCTCAGAGAGCTTCGGGGAGCAGATGCGCTTATCGATGTAGCGGGTGCAGAATCTTCTCAGGAAGGCATGGGGCCGAAAGGAGAAACGGAAAAACTCCAAGGGGTAAGTTCATCGACTGAGGAAGGAGGAATTGCGGATTTGAAGCTGAAAACAAGAATAGCTCATGCTCTTGAGACTGCGCATCTAAGAACCATTCAGGATATAACGGCGAAGACGGAAGACGAATTGCTTGCGACCGAAGGCCTTGGAGAAAAAGCGGTGAAAGAGATTAAGAAAGCCATCGGGAAAATGGGGTTGACGTTAGCGGAGAAGAAGTAAACAGCGGAACGAATCCCGTTAGAGGCCGCGGTCGCTAACGAGGGTCTGCATGAAATAAGATTTTTAACGAATTTTTAATAGTTTATCAAGGTGTTTCGGTTGTAAAAGACCGCGACCTGCCTCTAACGGGATGAATAAACGTAAAGTTGGACGGACATTTTCAAGAAAACGAGACGTACGCAAGGCTTTCTTGCGCGATCTTTCGCGCTCCATGGTTTTGCATGGAAGAATACAGACAACCGATGCGCGCGCAAGGGAGCTAAGAAGAATTGTGGAAAGGCTGGTAACGCACGCCAAGAAAGAAACGCTTGCGAGCCGGAGGTATCTCGTTGCGGCTCTCGGCAAAGATGTTGCGAAAAAATTCATTGATGAGACGGAAAAAAAGTTTTCAACAAGGAATGGCGGCTACACACGTATCATAAAACAAGAGTCGCGTAAGAGCGATGGGGCAAAGCTCGCTATTATCGAATTTGTTTAAATCATTATTCATGAATTCGGAATCCTCTCAAACTACTATAAACGCTCAAGGGAAAATGCTTGGACGGCTCGCAAGCCGGGTTGCATATCTCCTGCAGGGCAAAAACCTTCCCGCATACCGGCCCGAAAGAAGAGAAAGCGCAATGCTCACTGTCTATAACGTGGATCAGGTGGGCTTGAGCGGAAAGAAAGCCGCCTACGGCGTGCGCATACATCATAGCGGTTATCCCGGTGGCCTTAAGCGTATTTCGGTAAAAAAAATTCTCGAAAAAGATCCCCGCATATTACTGAGACGGGCGGTACACGGCATGCTCGCGCATAATCGTCTACGTTCTCGACTCATGAGAAGGCTCACGCTTTTGAGGGGGTCTTTGGAAAAATCCCAGGACAAAAAATTTGATAAGAACCCGTAATTGAGGAAATCACATATGAAAAAAGCGCAGATCAAAATATCTAAAAAACCAGGCCTAGGGAAAGAGTCCAAAAAGGCTTTGCCTAAAAAAACGGCTGCTTCAAAAAAAACAGCAGAAAAAAAATCTGCTGAAGGATCGGATCTTTCGCAAATTCCGGCGGCAAGCTCTACGGTGAAAAAGGAGGTTGTGTCGGTTGCTCAAAAGCCTTCTGTAGGATTAAAACCGAAGCCCGAGAAGTATTTTGAGGGATTGGGACGCCGCAAACGGGCAACGGCCCGGGTCCGGCTCTACACTTCAAATCCGCAGAATTCCGCAGAAGCGGGAAATATTGAGGTAGAAGGCAAACCGTATAAAACATACTTTCCAGGCGAACGGCTTTTCCTCATTGTTGAAGATCCACTCAAGAAACTGAAGTCAATGAACCGTTTCCGCGCGACGGTGCGTGTTGCTGGCGGAGGCACTCATGCGCAAGCCGAAGCCGTCCGGCACGGCCTTTCGCGCGCACTTACTCTTTTTGATCAAAACTTCCGCAAGCGTCTGAAGCGTGCCGGATTTTTGAAGCGCGATCCTCGCGAGAAAGAGCGCAAGAAATACGGACTGAAGAAGGCTCGGCGTCGTCCGCAGTGGGCAAAGAGGTAGAGTAGTTTTTATTGCCCCGTCTTCGCCCATCCATACGAAAAAACACAATCAAAGCGCCCCAGCGGGCGCTTTGTTGTTTGGCGCTCGGCATTACTCGTCCCGGAGTACCGGGACACCATGCCCGCAATGCCTCCGCGACATTTTTCGTTTATGGATAGGCTCGGAGGCAATAAAAACTAAAGAGAGAGGTATGTTTTATAAGGAGTTCCGCTAGCTCACTGCCCTTCGGGCAGATCGGCTTTGCCGATTGAGCCAGCGATTTTAGTATTTACAGTCGTTTTTTTAGTTTCCCAACTGCCGATTTTTTGTTTGAAAACAAAAGTGCGGCACAATGGATGTGCCGCGCTCTCTTTTTCGAGAGTAGTTAGGACTTAGCCATGGTCTGGATCTTCTTCCAACGTCTTTCGTTAGATGAAAGCCATAGCAGGAAGAGAGTGAAAGGATAGAAAACTGTCGCTCTTTTTCCGGATGGCCAGGGCTTTCCCTGCGTGAAAAGAGATGCGGCAATGTGTGGTATGGCGATAATGTAAACCGCAAGACCGCCGACGTAAAGACCAAACAAAAACACCAAGATTGTGAAGATTGTCAAGGCATTCTCCTTTCTATCAGCATATGAAACATAGCACGGTGTTTCATTTCTGTCAAATTATTAAATTACTGGCTCAATCGCGAAGCGATTCCGCAATATGTGGACGAGTCAGCGGAACTCCTACTTAAAAATATTTTCTTTCTTTTTAGGTTTTGTTGTATGTGAGCATGGTTATATAAGAAAAGCGTCTCGGAGCGCCGTGAGCATGGCTTCCCGCCAAAGACGGGAATCGCGGCGCGAGAGCCGAGCAGTGTTTTGTCGCAGGACAAAACGACCGCGACTTTTCGGTGTAACCATGCGAACAACAAACAATAAAACCTTACTTCTCTTCCGGTCTCCAGGAGAAGAATGCAAGATGTTCCTGGGCCGTGAAGAAAAGGCCTTCACGCGTGATGGAACGAAGCGCGATATCCCCATTGCGCACAAGTTCAATAGTGTTTCGCTTACCTCCCCGATCGTCCAATTCAATTGCAAAAAGGCCGTCAGGCACGGTGTAAAGAATATAGTCTCCGGATGTTGGGTGCCACTGTGCTTCTTTTACGCCCGTCCCGAATCGCCCAACAAGCATCACTTCGCCGTTTTTATGAATCGGTTGAGTGAGTATATCGTCAAAATAATGCACCCATAGCTCATTCCATGTTTTCGTAAGCATCTTTTTCCCGTCCGGAGATATTCTGAAGGATTCTACGCCTTTTTGTACATCCCGAAGCTTGCCGTCCCTATCTGCGAGCCGAACCGTTCCGTCTTTGCTGCCCTCGGGAATGACGAGAAATGCCAAAGCGTTATCCGGTAGCGTTTCAATAAAAAGTTTCGCGGGGACGGTGCGTCCATCAACAGGCATAGTGGATATCTGGGTTTTTGCAGTACCATCGGCGGTATACGCAAAGAGCATTGGCGGATATCCCTCTAATGTGTAAAGCCTGTCATTGTGAACGGCAAAACCCCATGCCGACGCGCTTGCGCGCGTTGGGATCTCACTTGAGAGGTTTTTCCATCGCCAGAGCGTCTGATGGGCATCAAGGAATACTACGTGCTCTTTATCTGTGAAAGCCGCTTTTTGCAGTTTGTCGGACGGACTGGGGAACTTCGGCATGGCGCGCAGATCATAGGGTTTGTCGAGTGATACCGTAAAAAGAGAAGGTAATGTTCCCTTCCGTTCCTTTTTGAACATGAGCGTTCGGTCATCCGGAGAGAATGACTCCAGTGTAGTTTTTGGGTTTAGGGAGGCGCGCGTCTGTTTTTTTTCGGCATAAACCGTATTTTGTTCCGAAGGCTTCTTAGTATTGATAAGTACTATCCAAGAGGTAATACTTCCCTCGCTTACCACGACAGCTTCTTTGGCATCCGGAGAGACGAGCGAATCGGCAATACTTGTGAAGTACAGGGTTTTTGGTTTGGACTCGGCAAAAAGGAAAATAGAGCGGGCTTCGGTCACCTGGCGGGGACGCACGGTGAGTTTTTTGACCCACGGCACATAGCCGAGTTTTTCCACGCGGACGTCATACTCGCCCGGTAAGATATTGGAAATGAGACTGGGTTTTGTGAGCACATCTCCAAAAACACCTGGCGTATAGCCGCGTTTTATGCCATTAACCGAAATAATTGCGCCTTCCGGATCTGATTTTATAAAGATCGCTCCGGTGGCAACGAACTTTTTTTTGACAAAATCAAACCGATATCCGCGCGCAAAAAGCACGAGTGCGGGGGATGTCACGGCAAATACGATAAAACAGCTCCAAAATAATATTTGTCGGGTCTTTCGTGTCATTATACCCTATGATACACTAAAACCATGCCGCAAGAGAAATTCGTCATTCGGGGAGGCAAAAACCTTTCCGGAACTATCAGGGTCAAGGGGGCGAAAAATAACGCCCTCAAAGTTTTAGCCGCATCCCTATTGAGCAAAGAGCTGTGGACGATTACGCGCGTGCCTTTCGTGGAAGACGTCTTGCGGACTTTGGAGCTTTTGCGGGCGCTCGGCGTTGAGGTAAGCGACACGTTGTCGGGAGGAGATATTGTAACGCTCCGGGCGAAAAACATTATCTCAACAACGCTCGATACAGAAGTTTCCAAACGAATCCGCGCCTCCATGGTGCTTACCGGTCCGCTCCTTGCGCGGATGGGTGAAGTCGTGTTTCCGCACCCGGGCGGGTGCGTCATCGGCGAGCGTCCGATAGACATTTTTTTAAAAGGTTATGAAGCGCTTGGCGCTTCGGTAGAGTTGTCGAAGGGATTCTATCATCTCCGGGCAAAAAACGGCCTTCGAGGATCATCCATTTTTTTTCCGGTCGTTTCCGTGACTGCCACGGAAACGCTCATGATGGCTGCCGTTCTTGCCCGCGGCACGACCATGCTGAAAAATGCCGCAATGGAACCGGAAGTGGCGGCGTTAGCGGATTTCTTGAATGCGTGCGGCGCTCGTATTTCGGGGCACGGCACGCCCCACATCGCCATAGAAGGCGTTTCGGAACTTGGCGGCGGAACGTTTCAGGTCATTCCTGACCGAATAGAAGCCGGCTCTTTTGCGCTTATGGCGGGGGCAACCCGGAGCCGCCTTACCGTTGCCGATTGCAATCCGGCGCATCTTGACGCTCTCATCTCCTTACTGCAAGATACGGGAGTAGAAGTGGAGAAGACGGAATCGAGCTTAACGGTAGATGCCACGGGGCGCAAGAACTTAAAAGCAAGGTCAATTATTACACACGAATATCCTGGTTTTGTCACGGACCTGCAGGCGCCTGCCGCGGTATTTCTCACACAACTGGAAGGAGAGAGCCGGGTATTCGAGACTATTTTTGAAGGACGGCTCAACTGGACCCAAGAACTGGTACGCATGGGAGCGCGGATCACGGTCGCCGACCCGCACCGAATTTTCGTCAATGGTCCGGCACAGCTCCGCGGGCGGGAGATTACCAGCCCCGATATCCGCGCAGGCATGGCATTGATCATAGCCGGACTTATCGCGGAGGGAGAAACCACGGTCCATAATATTTACCAAATTGACCGCGGATACGAAAAAATAGAAGAGCGGCTACGAGGGATAGGGGCGGATATACAGCGAGTGAACGCTTAAAAATTCAAAAATCAAAATTCAAAAATAAAAATTTTTGAGTCTTGTGAAAGTTTCAGTTTATCAAAACTTTCACGCCTTCACCGTTTTGCATTTTACATTGTCATTTTCCATTTTGAGATTTACACTTTGAACTTTTTTATGCCAAAAAAACTCGGTATTGATCTTGGAACCGCAAACACGCTGGTATTCGTGCCCAAAAAAGGCGTGATTATCAATGAGCCTTCCGTTGTTGCGGTTTCCCGAGACGACAATCGCATACTTGCGGTGGGGAATGAAGCCAAAGAGATGCTCGGCAGATCTCCAGATTTTATCGTGGTTACGCGCCCTATGCGCGATGGAGTTATTGCAAATTATCGGGTTACCGAGGCCATGCTACGTTATTTTATCCGCAAAGCATCGGGTCCCATAAGCTTTTTCAAGCCGGAAGTGATCATATCGGTGCCGGCGGGCATTACGTCTACGGAACGAAGGGCTGTTATTGAGGCTGCTATATCAGCAGGAGCAAAGGCCGCATATATTGTAAAAGAGCCTCTGCTTGCGGCCATCGGGGCGGGACTTCCGGTACAGAATTCCTCCGGACATCTGGTGGTGAACATCGGTGGCGGAACAAGCGAGGTCGCAGTCATAGCGCTTTCCGGCATTGTTACCTGGGCATCGGTGCGTGTTGCGGGGGATAAAATCGACCGCGCCATCGTGGACTATATCAAACACAGCCACAATGTCGCAATCGGTGAGCGGACGGCCGAAGAGGTAAAAATACTCATCGGGGCTGCCGTTGAGAGTTCGGAGAATAGTGTTGCCGAGATTCGCGGAAGGGATCTTGTTGACGGCCTTCCTAAAACCATAGAGGTTACCACGAACGATATTGTACATGCCATTTCCGATGAATTGCATGACATTTTACGGACGGTGAAGCAAGTTCTTGCGCAAACACCCCCGGAACTTTCCGCCGATATTCTCGACAAAGGCATGATGCTTTCGGGAGGCGGAGCGTTGCTTCGCGGCATAGGTGAATTTTTATCACACGGTACGGGAATCTCTGCAACGGTGGCCCCTGAACCTCTTTTTTGCGTAGCCAAGGGCACGGGACATGTACTGAATAACCTTGAACTCTACAAACGTGCGGTGATGACCAAACGCTAGACTTTTGTTTTTGGCGGATTTCTTCGTTGACTGCTTCGGTGCTCGACGCTGTACTTTCTAAGTACAGCTTACTCTGCTCCTCGCAGGTCGCCTCGAACTCCGCTCAAAAACAAAAGCCTAGAAATCCGTGTGCTTATCGGTATCCATGCCAAAGCCTTATCTGAAACGTATCCGACGGGCGTAGGGTTCTACACACGGTATCTCTTGCAATACCTTTTGGGTCTTCCTGAAGCGGGCACGCACCGCTTTTTATTATATCTTGCCAAGAACGGAGCCGATCAATATCCGGCAAACATCACCAAGAAAATTCTTTCCTCTCCGTTTCTTTGGACCCAGAGTCGTCTTGCCATAGAACTTTTACTACACAAACCAGATGTGTTTTTTGTTCCCCAGCATGTGTTACCAAAAACCGCGCCGAAAAATTCCGCAGTGACTATCCACGGACTTGAATTTGAGCGATTTCCGGATCACTACGCATGGCAAGAGCGCATGTACTTGAGATGGGTGACAAGGGATGCCGTGAAGCGCGCCTCTTGCATCATTGCGGTGTCGAACGCGACAAAACAAGACCTTATGGAATTTTATCGCTTGCCGGAAGAGAAGATAACGGTTGTGCATCACGGAGCACCACAAAGAATATCCAATATCAAATATCCAATATCAAATAAAAGAATGGATACGCCTTATTTTCTTTATATCGGGAGGATTGAGAAAAAAAAGAATGTTGACGGTCTCATTCGGGCCTTCACGATTGCAAAAGAAAAATACAAATTACCGCATAAGTTGATACTTGCTGGTAGCATCGGCTTTGGATTTAGTTCTAAGAAGCTATCAGCTATAAGCTATAAGCTGAAAAATCAGATTGAATTTCTCGGTTATATTTCCGAAGAGGCGAAGTGGGAGCTATTACGCAACGCAGAGGCATTCGTATTCCCTTCATGGTGCGAAGGATTCGGGTTGCCTATTCTGGAAGCACAGCAAGCGGGTGTGCCGGTCATCACTTCAAACATCTCCGCGATGCCGGAAGTGGCAGGCCCTGGAGGGCTCTTCATTGATCCTTCAAGCCCCGAATCCATTGCCGAAGCCATGCATCGCATTTCCGAAGATAGAAAATTGCGCGAGAATCTTATCGCTGCCGGCTATAAGAATGCGCAGCGTTTTTCATGGGAGAAGTGCGCACAGGAAACGCTCAACATATTGATAAAACCATAGTCTTGGAAAATGTCTACACTCACAAAATCTTTCAAACAACTTTCTAAACTTGACGTCTCCTTGGCAGGGGGCAAGGGGGCGTCGTTAGGAGAGATGACGCAAGCGGGGATTTTAGTGCCGCCGGGATTTGTGGTGCTCGCCTCGGTATTCGACAGGTTCTGCGCCGAGACCGATCTTGGCATCGAGATAGATTCTATTTTGCACAAGGTGGACCACAAGCGTATCAACACGGTGGAAGACGCATCGGAAAATATCAAGGCGTTGATTCTGAACGCAAAGATGCCGGGAGACATCGCCTCGGCAATCAAGAAAGAATTCAAGAAGCTTGATGCAATTTATGTTGCCGTGCGCTCTTCAGCAACCGCCGAAGACAGCGCTTCTGCCGCGTGGGCGGGACAGCTTGAAAGCTATCTCAATACGACCGAGAAGGATTTATTGCAAAACGTACAAAAATGCTGGGCGTCACTCTTTACGCCAAGAGCCATATTTTATCGTTTCGAAAAAGGACTTCATGGTTCTCACATTTCTGTTGCCGTGGTGGTGCAAAAAATGGTGCAGAGCGAGGTTTCGGGTATTGCTTTTTCGGTGCATCCCGTCACCGAGGACCGCAACCAGCTCATTATTGAAGCCGGGTTCGGCTTGGGAGAGGCGATTGTCTCCGGGCAAATTACTCCCGATAGTTACGTGGTCGAAAAAGAGCCCCGAAGAATCATCGACAAGAACATTGCCGTGCAGACCCGTGCCATTGTAAGGACAAAAACAAAAACCGATTGGATAGATATTCCCGAATCAAAAGGCGCGCAGCAGGCTCTTTCGGACAAAGAAATTTTGCAACTTACCGCGCTTATACTTCGCATCGAGGAACATTACGGCTTTCCGTGCGATATTGAATGGGCGCGAGAGAAAGGCAAGTTTTATATCGTGCAATCACGGCCAATTACGACTCTAAAATCAACCCGCGGAGCGAAGCAATATAAAAAAACATACACGCGTGAAAACTGTCTTATAGCTATTCAGATCTGGGAAAAGCAGCAGTGCGAGCTCCTAAAGGAGAAACTTGATTCTGTGGTGCCTTTTTCTGTCTTTGATGCACACGAGGGAGTAGTGGGCATCTACTACGACGAAAAGATTTTCGATATATGGGGAGAGCTCATATCTAACAAAGCCAATAGCGACCCGGCGTTTGTGCCCGAAATAATGAAATGGTATGGAAAGCACTTGGATAAACTGGAAGCTATTTGGAAACGAGGAAGGGTATTATCCGTTCAAGAGCTCGCAGACCTGTTTGATCTTGCATCGTGGGCTTGGGTAGGACTCTCCATCTCTTACTTCTTGCCCTCTCTTACAAATGTATCCAAAAAATCGCAAAACCTGGGCATGGCGTTACGAGAACGGTCAGCAGATTTTCTTGAGCTTACGGATCACACAATACAAAATACCCTGCACGGTTTATATCCCGACCTTGGAGACCTGGTGAAGTATCTTGCGATAGAAGAAGTAAAAGAAAATGCCCTACCCTCAGTAGAGACATTGCAAGAACGTCAGCGCCATTATATTTATTTTGGATTCAGGCTGTATACTAATAAAAATGTTCATGAATTTGTGCGAGAAAATGCCATTGTTATTGAGGAAGAAAAAGTTCCTATGGGCGCTACGGAGTTTGCAGGTCAAACTGCTATGGGCGGTAAAGCGCAGGGGCGAGTTCGTATTTTGCGGAAAAAATCAGAAATACCTTTTCTCCAAAAGGGAGAGATCTTGGCAACCGCAATGACAACCCCTGATTATTTGCCTGCCATGCGTAATGCAGTGGCATTTATTACCGATGAAGGAGGCATTACTTGCCATGCTGCCATAGTCGCAAGAGAGCTGGGAAAACCCTGCATTATTGGCACAAAGATCGCCACCCAGGTGTTAAAAGACGGCGACTTGGTAGAAGTGGATGCGAATCATGGAATAGTCAAGATATTAAAAAGAGCCGTGCGAGATCTCGAGCAATCACGGCCGATTACGACGTCGCAATCGGTTGGCATAGAAGAATCTTTGGAAAAGAGGTTTCTTAATGCTCTGGGAGAAGACGAGCTCTTTAAAGTAGAGGGGGATTTTTTGTTGTTACTGGTGGCGATTGACTGGTTTAACTACTATGATGAAAAAGGGAAGGTGAAAAATGTGTATCCGGCGCTGTGCCTTAAGAGCGGTTCCACCCTCAACATTTATTGGAGTCTTAGCAAGTATCGGGAAGTTTCTAAAATGATGTTTCGGATGTATCTGGACAAAAAACTAGACCTAAAGGATTTTCATGAAAAGTATCATGTGCT
The DNA here is from genome assembly GCA_030649025.1 of bacterium. Taxonomy (NCBI): domain Bacteria; species bacterium. Next base: position 28,909 of record JAUSGO010000022.1, read on the forward strand.
CAAGCATGAGATAGATGATTTTTATCACGCATATTATATCAGCGGCCACACTGATGAGTCGGCATTGCTTGCCAAACTTGGTCGCACACACACTTTCTTGCGGGAGATAGACCTGCAGACACTCTTTTTAGATGCGCTCGACCAGCGGGCCATAGAAGAAGTGTTAAAGGAAAGAAGCATAGAGATTGATTTAGCTAAAGTATGGCGGGTATCGCACATACTCGACTCGTATTCCTTCCATACCAAGAATAAGGATGATATTTTGGCGTCCTACAAGAAAAGACCAGAGTCACTTCAGTACGTCTACTCTAATTACGTGCACATATGTTCACCAAGCGAGGTTCGAAAGAAGGTGCGCCTGCTCGATATCTCCGCGTTGAAAGGCGAGCTTGAAAAAAATAAAAAAGAAGCCAAAGAAAATTTAGTGGCAAAGCGGAAAGAAGTTTCAAAACTCTCGCCATTCGAGCGGAAGATATTAGTCTTTGTGGATCTAGCCGGCTATTTGCGCGATGACCGTAAGACGCTTATTACGAAGTGCGATGTGCTTTTGTTTAACCTCACATCAGATCTTTACAAGCTTTGGGGCATACGCAAGGAGCTGGTTCCCGTGTCACTGGTGAGCGACGTCCTCAAGGGGAGGGAACGCATAAGGGCTCTTGTACCCACTCTCACGGCCAGATTAAATAAAACGGTACTATTCACGACGGATGGGAAAAACTATAAAGAGAGCATGGAGGAAGCTGCAGAGGAGATAGAAGCAGCTTACCAGCGTCAGCATGCGCCTAAAGACGCCTCAGTGTTGAGGGGCGAGTCGGCTTCGACGGGCCTGGCGCGGGGAAGAGTACGCGTGATTATAAAAAAGAAGGATTTCTATATGTTTCGGGACGGAGAGATCCTCGTTGCGGCAATGACCCGGCCTGAATTTGTGCCGTTAATGAAAAAAGCAAAGGCGATTGTAACTGACGAAGGCGGTATCACAAGCCACGCGGCCATAGTATCTCGCGAGCTTGGGAAGCCCTGCATCATCGGAACGCGCGTCGCCACCAAATTACTGAAAGACGGCGACTTGGTGGAAGTGGATGCGGAGCGCGGCGTCGTTCGTATTTTAGAGAAGAAGCCAAGCGAAGTCCCGCCCAGCGGGACGGACAGGGGAGTGGTGAGGATTTTAAAAAAACTATGAATAAAAAATACACAGTTCCTGCTATAGCCGACGACAACCTTGTTTATTTTGGTCAACGAGTGGAGCTATACTTCGCGTCGGCAATGGTAGCGGGAGGCATGACGGATAAAAAGTTACTCAAACGTGGTTATTTTTGACAGTGCCGATCGTCAAAAAACAGGAGAAACTCTCGGACTGGATCTCAAAAAACTTACGGAGCTCCGGGAAGAGTATATGAAACGTTACCACGTCAGATACAAAGAAGAACCACGCTAGAGGATTGTAATGAGTCTTATCGTGTATGGCATCCGAACTTTCTAATAGAAACATCGCATTCGTCCACGACTACCTGCTCAATCCCGGCGGAGCAGAGCGGGTTTTAGGCGCGATGGCAGGAGTTTTTCCTGAAGCACCGATTCATGCTCTATTGTATGATGAGGAAAAGATCGGGCATCTTTTTCCGAAGGAACGCGTGATAATATCATTTCTTCAGCGCTTTCCAAAATTTTTTCAAAATCGACCAAAGTATCTTGCACCGCTTCTTCCCATTGCCGCAGAATCGTTTGATTTGCGTGATTACGAGTTGGTCATTTCCTCTTCAAGCGCATTTGCAAAAGGCGTTGTGACGCGCGCAAGAACGACACATATCTGCTACTGCCACAGCCCCATGCGCTACGCGTGGGATTTTACGCACGAATACCAGACCGACACGCGTGAGAAACGAACAATCCGTTTTCCGGTAAGACTTATACAGCACTATCTGCGGCTCTGGGACCGCACAGCCGCAGACCGCGTACATTATTTCATTGCCAATTCAAAAACGGTCTCCGCCCGCATAAAAAAATATTATCGTAGAGATGCTGCGGTCATATACCCTCCCGTTGCCGTTGACGCGTACCGCCCGACAGAAGCACATGACGGTTATTTTCTCATCGTATCCCGCCTCGTTCCTTATAAACGCGTTGATTTGGCCGTTCAGGCGTTCAACAAGCTCCAACTTCCACTGGTGGTAGCGGGAGATGGGGTGGAGCGCAAGAACCTCGAACGTATCGCAGGACCTACCGTACAATTTCTTGGTCCTGTTTCTGAGGAGAAAAAAAGTGAATTGATGGAACGATGCAGGGCATTTATTTTCCCCGGCGAAGACGATTTCGGCATTACGGCAGTGGAGGCTATGGCGGCCGGAAAGCCGGTACTTGCGTATCGCAAAGGAGGTGTTTGCGAGACGGTTATTGAAGGAGTGACGGGAGAGTTCTTTGATGACCCGGCTCCCGAGGCGCTTGCGGATGGCGTTCGCCGTCTTCGCGAGAATCTGCAAAGTTACGATCATGCGCTCATACGGAAGCGAGCGGAAGAATTTCGCACGGAGCGTTTCCAAAAGGAGTTCAGAGCCTATCTCAAAAATACTTTTTAGGCGAAATTACAGATTTTGAGGCGAGAGCCGCGCCACAGAAGCGAGGCGTATTACAGAGTAATACGGTGAGTCTTCGAGAAGCGGCTCGCAGCCCAAAATCTGGGGTTGCAGGCAAGAAGAATTTTTGAGATAGGCTCTCGAGGAATATGTGGCGAAAGTGTCCGTTTTTTGATACCATGGTATCATGAACACCCCTTCTCAATTATATGAGCGGCTTCTCAAGACACATGAAAAGGGGAGAGTTGCGCATTGTTATCTTTTTACGGGACCCAGGGGAGCTGGGAAAATGGATGTTGCAATGGATCTAGCCGGTACCCTGCTTAATACTCCAAGAGAGCGCCTTTCTCTGCATCCCGACATGTTAGTGTTAGAACGCTCTTGCGATACAGACGAGCACAAAGAAATCAGTATTAACGAAGTACGCACGCTCAAGCAACGGCTTTCGTTCACCGCGGGGATGGGAGGATGGAAAGTAGCTATTCTCGAGGGAGCGGAACTGCTCTCAAAGGAAGCGGCTTCTGCGCTTCTTAAGGTTTTGGAATCGCCGACGGGGAAAACTGTTATTGTGCTTATTGCGGAACGATATGGCGCTGTGCTGCCGACCATACGTTCGCGCGCAGTCCGCGTCTCGTTTCCACCGCCGGGCGCCGCGTCAGAAAAGAAAGAGTTCTCCGAAGAACAGACCGTGGAATTTAAAAAGTTTTTCAGCGAGGTCTCGCACATACCGTATGCATTGCGCTTCAAGGCAAGCGAGCGTTATGCTAAAAGCGCCGGGGATCGTCAAGCTCTCTTGCGATACGCCGCCCTGTTGTTCCATACAGAACTGCTTGAGTGCGCTCGCGAGTCTATAGTGGCCAGGAAATGCTGTGCGCGCGTCCGAGCACTTATTCGCACCGATGCATTGCTTATGCATACGAACGCGAACCCCAGATTGTTGTTGGATGTTTTTCTTATGAATTTATAGTAGCGGTATGAATCCCGTTAGAGGCCGCGGTCGCTAGCGAGGATTTAAATGAAACAAACTTTTTAGTGAATTCTTACTAATTTATCAAGGTATCACGGTCTCAAAAGACCGCGACCTGCCTCTAACGGGATGAAGGCCACTATCGTCATCGTAATTACCATTGGTATTGTGGTCGTTGGAGCCATTGTCGGCCTTACGTTGCTTTTCGGGCGCTCGAAAAATGGCGCTCCAGCGGACGCAGGCATGACATTGAACCTCGGCAAGACCGGAGCCGATGGCGGCGTATTTGTAACGGAAGACGGCGGAGTCAATTGGAAGCAACGGGTGAAATTCAGCGAAAAATCTAACATTGGCAGTATTGATGTCAATGATATCGTTTTTCATCCACAAAATAAGACAAAAATATTTCTTGCCTCAACGGGAAACGGTCTTTTTACCTCCACAAGCGGTTCGGAACCCTGGGTTCGGGTAACCGATGAAAAGAACGTTCTTACGCAAGACACCACGGTCCATCAGATCGCGTTTGACCCCAAAGACCCGCAGTATTTTTATCTTGCGGTTGCGCGCGGGGAGGTAGGTAGGGTTTTGAGGACCGAGGACGGAGGGAAATCGTTCAAAGAAGTATACCAGACGCCAAAATCAAAATCGGCCGTCTACGCCGTTTCTGTGGATCCCGATGTTTCGGAGCGTCTTTATATTGGCACCGCGGAAGGTGGCTTATTTGTGAGCCAAAACCGGGGAGAAAGTTGGAGCGTAGTAAAGTGGTTCCCCAGCCCAGTTCGGCGTATCAATATTCATCCGCAGGATGCGAACTTCATGTATCTTACGTTCCTGGGCAAGGACCTTCCCAAAATCCAGCGCTCCTACGACCACGGCGGAACGTGGGGAGAGCTTAAAGTGAATCCCCCGAAAGGACAGCGCCTCACGGGCATTTTTGGGCTCACATTCCATCCTACGGACGCCAATGTGCTGTACTTGGCAACATCTGCGGGGGTGTTTAAGACCCCGGATGCCGGGGCGACCTGGCAGGAGTTTCCGCTTATTATTCCTCCTTCACTTTTACCCGTTTTTTCGGTTTTGGTAGATCTGAAAAATCCGGAAAACGTTTATGTTGCGGCCACCTCGCAAATATACAAAAGCAGGGATAGCGGCGTAAGCTGGGAAGTGCATAGGGTGCCTACGACCAAGAACGTGCGTGTGCTCGTGTTCTCGCCCGTGTCCAGCGATATTCTGTGGGCAGGGTTAAGAAAGTAAGGGGTGTCTGCTCGTTCTCCGGGCTTCAAATAGAATATAAGATTTATGGAGCATTCACACGAGAAATCAATTTCTTTTTGGCTTATTTCTTTGCTCATTCCTTCTATTGTTATAGCAGTGGGGATTTCCTTCTTATCAAGGCCACCACATGATTATGGGTGTCCTTCGGATAAGGTAGAAAAAAGAGAAATACGTCTTAAAACGGACTTACCTGGTCCTTACGCAAAATCAAATATTCTTAAACCTGGGAGTTCTGGATCGAATGATTGGGAAGAAACTGGATTTTCTATTCTCATTCCATTTAACGAATATGAACAAGAAATTAAAAAAACACTCGATTTTAATGTAACCTTCTTAGAAGAGAAGAGGGTTGAGGCTGTGGCAAGAGGGGTGGTTGACGTAACAAAGTTTAGCCCAAGTACATATTTTTATTTTCTAACACGTATGTCTAAAGGGGAAGCTACTCTTCTCGATGCTAATTCAAATAGAATACCCAAAATTTATGATATTGTAAGTACTTCGTCTTGCGGTCATGCGCACTGCGGCGAATATGAGATCAACGGGATGTTAATGGGCCAGGAATGTGTAGTATCGTGAGTAGATATAATCTTCAAACGGATAGCGCCATTCGGAATAAGTCACTTAATGTCCAATTTTCTTATGGAAAATCAATTCCTCACCGATTGCAAAAAGAAGTTTGAACATGTGCTGGATATCTTTGTGAAAGATATTGCTTCTTTGCGCACGGGAAGGGCAAGCCCTGCGCTCGTAGAGGATATTGAGGCGGATTATTACGGCACAAAAACCCCTATCAAGCACATGGCCGCTATCAATGTTTCGGGTCCTACAGAAATTCTCATACAGCCCTGGGACAAGGCCGCGTTGAAGCCCATTGAAGAGGCTATCCAAAAATCGAAGCTCGGCATCAATCCCATCGTGAATGCCGATGGCATCCGGTTAAGCCTCCCGAAACTTTCACAGGAGCGCCGGGAGCAACTGGTGAAATTATTGAAGGAGAAAGCGGAGGAGGCGCGCATCGGGCTCCGCAAAGAACGCGAAGATACCTTGCGCGTGGTTTCTCGGCTTTTTGATGAAAAGAAACTCGGGGAAGACGAGAAGTTCAGGGCGAAAGATGACGTGCAAAAACTCGTTGATGAATTCAACAAGAAAATAGAGGAGACGGTCGTAAGAAAGGAAGGGGACATCATGACCATTTGAGAGGCTTGTTCATGGAACATATTTGAAATAAAAAATCGGCAGGAACGCCGATTTTTTGCTTTTTAGATTTTATGACTATTCAACGTAAAACACATAGATAGAGTGCCCGATGGTGGCAACAAGTTTATCGGGAGTAAGCCATAATCGGTAGTCCTCCTTCGGATTTTGTCGGCTTCCCTGGTAGAACGACGCGGAAACGGCTACCCACCCCTTTTTGGGTCCGTCGCTGCTCGAAAGCCACTTGCGTTTTTCTTTCAGGTAGTAATAGGGATCTGCCCAGCCGAAATAGTCGAACCAAATTTCTTTAATGTCTCGTTCCTCGACGAACTGTGCGAGACGCTTTAAATCTTGACCCCAGTCAAGATTGGAGTCCGTAACATATTCGGCTCCGCCATCAGGTCCGCCGGCCATCTCATTGAAGTAGGCAAGATAGAACGGATGGACTCGTAAGACCGAAAGCGCCTGCCAGAGCATGAGCGCTCCCAGAATCATGTGCAATCCCCACCGTATTAGAACCATGCTGTTTTTTGGCACCGGCATTGTTGCTGGAATTGCCCCTATGGCAGGGTCGGTTTTCGGTGGGGATGCGATTTTTTTATAAAGCGTGATTATTTGCTGACTTACCACTATATAGATAAAAGGGAAGGCCGGAAGAATATGCCGTACGCCGATGTTGAGAATGGCCCGCACGCTCGTCCACCAGTAGAATGCCGCAACCAACAAAAAGGCGATCTCGGTAAAGTGCGCTCGTAACCACGCTCTTCCCTTCAGAAGGCCTCGCACGCCCGTGAGCGCGAAGATAAGCGCTATAATCGTGAGCAGATGGATTGTTAAAGGTTCTTTTAGCGCATAGACGACGGGGAAATACCAAGGTGATCCATATTTGGAAACCTCTCCAAGAAAATAGGTAGTATTTCCGCCCGCAACGCGCTGGAACACCATGAGAAGCCCCAGGAAATATTCGGCGTAGGGCTTAAGAAGCAGTTTATCCGAACCCCATATGACAAGATTTTTCGGAAAATCAAGGACATATGGAGCATATTGAGGGTAGATATCCTTTTCTTGCATGAGGGCGGCGAGTCCTCGCATGGCGCCAACTGAATATGTGGTGAGTATCTGCGTGGTATCCGCTTTCTGGCGCTCGTTGGGGTAGTTGCGCGTGTGATGCCAATAAAGCGGGTATATGGCAATGTACGCCACGATGACCACGGCAATAAACTTAAAAAGCATCGGCCAGAAATGCGCATGGCGTTCCGCTTCGTCCTCGAAGTGCTCTTCAGCATGTGTTTCTCCGCGTCCACTGAATGGCAGGTGTGCATGCTGGGAGGGCGGTATGTGCGAGACATGCCGCTTTTTATAGGCGATAACCCAAAGCACCATCATAATGAAAAAAATGGGAAGGAGCATGAACGTGTTGAATTTGACCAGGAACGCAAACCCCAGCGCAAGTCCCGCCCAAAGCACGTTTCCGTCGGTTGGGTTTTTCAAAAATCTCAGGAAGGCGATAGTCGCTACAAAAAAACCGGCGCTGGCGCCAACGTCGGTGGTGACGAATCTTCCGTGCGCAAGGAACGTGGGGGAGAAGGCATAGAAGAACGTGGCCAGCAACGCAGTTTTTTCTCCGAATTCTTTTTTTGTCCACAAAAAGATGATAAGACCCAGAAACAGCGTGAAAAGCATCATCGGTATCTTAACTGCCTGGGTGATGGCGTCGGCATCATTGCCCGACCCGAATATAAGAGCCCGTCCAAATTCCCACTGCCCGTTGATATCGCTTACCCAGCTTTTGTGGCCCCAGGGTTCTTTCAGGTTCATCCAGAGGAGCGGCAAGGCCCCAAGGTCCTTCATGAGCGGAGGATGTTCGGGGTTTAATCTAAAATCTCCTGTGCGCAAGTAGCTATAGCCTGCGCCAATGTGCGGATCCTCGTCGATAATGATGGCATCATCCTCGATGCTCAAAAACATCAAGCCACCCATGACCGCGAGCATGGCAAGGGCTATACCATTGACGATTAACTTTTTTCTTGGTAGCATATGATTCTGATTAGATGAATCTCTAAGGAGGCTACGTGGAAGAAAAACAAGTTCCTTTTCACCGTTTGGGATTTTCCGTCGGTTCTTTGCATCTTGTGGCTGTTTACAACATGCATCCTGGGAAGCCGGAAGTTATATTACAAGTCCGAGATCCGCTTGTTACGACGGAGATGTTCCGCCTCTCCGCCAATGAACTCCGGACGCTGGCGAATTTTATTTCCGCAGAATCCCGGAACAGCGAGATTGCGTTTGATGACGATCACTGCACGCTCTTTCTGGAGCGGCAGAATGAGGCGCTTCATTATGAAGTGCGCCGTCACGGCAATTACCATCTTCTTTATCGGCACGATCTGACCATGGCGGAAAGAGAACTGTTCGGCATATTCGTAGCTACGATCACCCTGCGTCTTTCCGGAAAGGAACTGGCTTTCTGACCGGAAGCGCAACTGATATTCCGGCTCCGCAAACTTGCGGAGTTTTTATATTACTCATTCCACGATTCCTACCTCAAAATACTGGAATTTCAGGACGGAAACTTCAGTGCCACGCTTCCGGAGGTTTTCAAAAAGTTTTTCGTCTTTCTTGAGCGGCGCGATAACACTCCCCACGGGGAATGTGTAATTTTCTATCTCTTTCGGCAAAAGGTAGGTGATAGGAGCTTGCTTCAGCGAAAGGTACATCACGGTCTGGGCGGGCATAGGGATGAGTTTTCTCTCCCCGTTTGGATTTATATGCGGCACAAGCGTGCCTCCTTCGTTCACTATAACATACTTTGTAGCAGAAGGCGGAAGGGAATTCAAATAGCGCACAATCTCTACGTAGGGTTTTGCGAACGCATATGGAGTGTTGATGTGATGGGCCCAAACGCCAAAATAGCGATAAGGCTCTATAATCCCACTGACCATAACGATGACAATAACCATGACAGGAACCACCTTTTTATTTGAAAACTTTTCTAGCAAATAGTTTACACCGAGAGCCGTGAGCATGAACACTGGGGGAATGATGCCGATGGAACGCAATGCGTGCGGAATGCCCTCCCAGGTGAGGAGTTCCGGACCCAAAAGAAAGCCGAGCCATGCGATAAGCAGCCAAGAGGCGGTAGATGCCGGTATTTTTTGGCGAATATTTTTTATTAGAATCCAAAGACCAATAAGGAAAAAGATGCCGACCGGAAAGAGCAATTGCGGAGAGCAAGCCATATTGTGCCGCCAGTTACAGTCACCGCGGATGTTGAACATGCCCAGCGTCTGCACAAGAACTTTTCCGAATGTGCGGATGGGGGAATCAGTTGCAAAAATGGAAACACCGCCCGCCCTTCCAATAAAATCCTGCGGGTGAGCGAGGAAGTAAAGTCCAATGGGGAGCGCTGTAAGAAACGCGGCTATTAGCCACCATGCGGTACGGGTAAGGAACGAACGGAGGCCGATGCGCGCTGTGCGTATGCGCAAGTATTCTATAGCGAACAACACCAGTGCCACAAAGGGAGCAAAGCGGAACGCTATATAGGTATGAAAGCCGAGGCCGAAGAGTGCTCCGCCAATGACGGCAAATATGGCAGAGCGCCATGCATGCGCTCTGCGCCAGGCCAGGAGCAGAAAATAAAAACTCCACACCATGAGCATGGGCACCATGATGGCGCGGAAGGCAATGCGGGAGAAATTGAGATGCCAAAAAGATGTCGCAAGAAAAAAGGCGGCAAGCAGCGCGATGCGGTCAGGATGCTCTTTTTCCCGGAAGAGTTCCCGGGTAAGTAAAAATAGGCCAAGAACGGTCAGTGTTCCAAATAACGCCGGCCAAAACCTCAAAGAAAACTGGTTTGTGCCGAATGAACGCACCGCAAGGCCGATGAGGTTTATCCAAAGTCCTTCACGGCCGTTATTCGTTTCGTAGAACAATTTGAAATTCCCGGTTTCAACGGCCTCAAGTCCCTCAATACCCTTAATGGCCTCATCCGGGTATATGCCTGGCGGGATGCGGTCGAGCGCGGCAAATCGCAATATGGCCGCAAATACAACGATGGCAAGTAGTGTAATTTTTACGTTTTTTTGCACATACATAGTATAGTATTTCCCTCCACAACATGCATGGGATAAAGCGCAAAAGTATGCTATAATAAGATAATATGGTTGAATTCGATCCGCCATTCGATAAAGAAGGCTCAAATAGGGAAGCGCCTCGGGAGTACAACGACATTATACCGTCACAGAAAACACCAGAAACCTCGGCAAGCGACGCCGAGGCGTATGCCACATGGCGAGCACGCATCGAAAATTCCTTTGCACTGGCAGACGCCAGTTTGGATTATGCAGAAAGCCTTCTTCGCGAACATAACCCGGAGGGGTATAGGATTACGCGTGAAGCGGCAGAAAATAGTCTTGGCGAGCTTAGTGATGAACTGAAAAGGCAGGGACTGACCACAGATCCCGGAGCTAAAGAACTTATAGCTTGGTGGATGGAACGAGAAGGCCAACGGGCGGAGCGCATTGAAGAGATGGATGAACGCGCGAAAAGAGAATCGCGGGAGTTATCTGACAAGGAGCAAGGTATAGCCGACTCCACAGAAAACGTTCCGGCAGAGGAAGCTTCATTTGAAAACGAAGAAGGTGGACAATCGCGAAGCATCGCCTCGGAAGCACGGCCGGCAAGTGCCAATCAGGAAGGCGTTACGGCAGAAGTAGAAAAAGCCGCAGAAGAAGTCGGAAAAATTATAGTGAGCGGCAAAGAATTAACACCGGGACAGGTTACCAAAGTTGAACAGACAGTGGAAGTATTGGAAGCATCGAGTCCTGAAGTGAAAAGATTGGCGGAAGCAGCAAAGAAAGAAATAAAGGCAGTGCAAAAGGATCCGTCGCGGTGGGAACGGATGAGAAACTGGCTAAAGTCGAAAGATGAGACCTTCAAAAAAGATGTAAAAGCAGAAGGTGGAATTGGCGCGGTTGTAAAGAAAGGTAAACTTGGAAAACTGTTTGAGTACGGTTTCATGGTCCTTCTTTTTGCAATATCGAACCTGCTGTCTAAGAGGATTGAAAAGATCGATAAAAAACGGCATTAAAGCAGAACATCTGTGTCGCACGAACATTCTCATCATGCGGGTGAAGGAAGCGGCAATGTGAACCCCGTTAGAAGTAGGATGCGGACTCGCCTCACCAGAGATCCGGTTCCGGAGGATCCTATATCTGCCGAAGATAAAGCTCTCTCTGACGGGGCAAGAGCGTCCGTGACTTCTAACGGGGTGAAGATAGCGGCGATTCTTAATATCGCTTTTACGGTCGTCGAATTTATCGGAGGAGCTTTGACAAACAGTCTTGCGGTAATGGCCGATGCGCTCCACGACCTTGGCGACAGCATGGTACTGCTCTCATCCTGGAAGATTGAAAGCCTCTCGCAGCGTTCGCCGGATTGGAAACGTACGTTCGGATACCGGCGGATGTCGCTTCTTGCGGCATTTTTAAACGCTGTAGTGCTTCTGGGGGGTTCGGTAATCATTTTCTTTCAAGTCATCGGACGCCTTGTAAACCCTCAGCCGGTGCATGCGGTTGGTATTATATGGCTTGCCGTTCTGGGTATCGTTGTAAACACTGCAGGAAGTCTAAAATTGAAAAAAGGCGGGAGCCTGAATGAGCGGATGATATCGTGGCATCTCCTTGAAGATGTTTTGGGGTGGGTGGGCATTCTGCTTGCGGGAATTATTATGCACTTTACTGGATTTTACAGAATTGACCCCGTCATCACCATAGGATTTACCGTATTTGTGCTTTGGGGCGTATGGCGGAATTCCAAAGAGCTTCTGAATGTATTTCTTGAAGGAGTGCCCTCGAATGTTTCGCTTAAAGAGCTTCTTCGGGAATTAGGAACGATTACGGACGTGCGGGAAATTTGTGATATTCATGTATGGTCGCTGGATGGCAAACAACATCTCTGCGCGCTCAAAGTAATTGTTAAGCCCGGCGCCATGAAGGATTGCGCGGTGTTGCAGGGGGCCATTCGGAAGAAATTAGAAAACTATCACATCGTGCACTCTACCATTGAATTGCAGGAAGAACAGTTCCACGTTCACACGCAGCACGACCAGGCTTTTTTAACGAATTAATAATCCAGTATGGATGCAGTAAACGGGAAACCACAAGAACAACAGCCCTTCGCCGACGAAGAGGAAATCAAAATATTGGAAAAGCGACTTCAGCTTTTACGAGAAGGATTACGTCCGCCCGGTTCCGCAGAGAGCGTAAAGGAGGCCAAAGAGGCCGGAGAAATTCTTGAAGGATCTTCGCAGGGAAAGGGTCCCGGGGGAGTGCCTCCGCCACCAACCGCAATACCCGCACCATCTTCTATGGATGTGCATTTTCATGATGTGAAAGCGGAAGAATTGAAGGGATACGAGACCGATAGGCAACTCAAAGCACTTGTTGAAGTAGCTCTTGAGCGGAGCCTAGGGGATGCTGTTGACATTGCCAGGCGCCTGGACGATGCATATTTGCTTGATGCGTTCCACGATGTGCTTTGTGACGATACGGAACTGAATAGGCAACTCGTCGAACGAGGGAAATTAAAGGAATTATGACCGCATTTTTTCTTACCATCTTTATCGTTATCATCGTGCTCGTTATCATCGGGCTTATACTTTTTATGTTGCTGGAGATGAAGCGCGAGAAAGCACGTCTCATAAAATCTCTCAACATGGCGCTGTTCCTGGTGCGTCTGCCCAAGGAAGATATTTCGGGAGAAGAGCGCAAACAGGACAAGGAACGTATCGCGGTGATGGAACAGCTTATCTCGTCATTTGCGACGATGCATGAGGGTGGATGGAAGGGCGTCGTATCCGGACAGCCTGCCGTAGTGCTCGAGATGGCCGTGCATCACATTGGGGAAGAGATACATTTTTATATCGCAGGACCCGTGCGTTCGGCCGAGCTTATTCAGAGGACCGTACATGGGTTTTACTCTGCCGCTTCGGTGGAACGGGTACAGGATTATAATATTTTCAATCCGCACGGCACGCACGCGGGTTCCGTTCTTACGCTTGCAAAGAGATATTTTCTGCCTCTGCGTTCCTATGTCACGCTGGAAAGCGATCCGCTGAACAATATCTCCAACGCTCTTTCGAAACTGGAACGGGAAGGCGAGGGGGCCGCGATACAAGTGGTCATGCAGCATGCGGGTAATAGCTGGAACAAGAAGGCTTTTGCGGTCGCGCGTCTCATGCAGCGGGGCAAGTCGTATGAAGCTGCCGTGTCCGAAGCGGCCGGAGGATTTTTAGGATTTTTGAAGGAACTATCCGGTGGCGTAGGCGGGGAAGATAAAAAGAAGAAAGAGGCCGACGAGAAAGCAAAAACCTCGCTTACGCCTCTGGCTCAGGAGACCATTAAGGGTATAGAAGGGAAAGCGAGCAAGGCGGGATTTTCGGTCAATGTTCGGCTTATCGCTTCCGCTCCGGACGCACTTCGGGCAGAACGCATTCTTGAACAACTTGAGAATGCATTTGCGCAATTCTCTCATCCGGCATGGAACGGTTTTAAGCCCAGACGCGTCAAAGGCCGTGCGCTTAGAAATCTTCTTTATAACTTTTCTTTCCGTGTGTTTTCCGAAGATGAGGCGATGTTGCTCAATACCGAAGAGATCTCGAGTCTCTATCACTTTCCTATCTCAACGCTGCAGACTCCCCGAATCGGGTGGCTTAAGGCAAAGACCGCTCCTCCGCCAGAAAATCTTCCCGAGGCGGAGGAGGGAGACGGCGTTACCATCGGCGATAGTCTTTTTCGCGGCCAGGCGCGCGCGGTGCGCATGCTGCGAGAAGACCGGCGGAGGCATCTCTACGTTGTGGGACAGACCGGCACCGGAAAATCAACGCTACTTTCCGAGATGATACGGCAGGACATTGAAAAAGGGGAGGGCGTGGGCATTATTGACCCGCACGGAGATCTTGCGGAGCTTGCGCTTAGCCTTGTGCCTCGTGAGCGCATAAAGGACGTGGTGTACTTCAACCCGGGAGATATGGAGCGGCCCGTCGGGCTTAATATGCTGGAAGCTAAAGGAGAAGACCAGCGGGATTTTGCGGTTCAGGAAATGATAGCGATATTCATGAAGCTTTTTCCACCCGAGGTTGTGGGTCCCATGTTCGAGCACAACATGCGCAATGCCATGCTCACGCTCATGGCCGACCCGGAAAATCCCGGCACTATCGTGGAAATTCCGCGCATATTTACGGACGAGGCTTATGTGCGTTCGCTTCTGCCAAAAGTTCAGGACCCTGTTGTTCGGGCATTCTGGGAAAAAGAGATGGCCAAGACCAGCGAATTCCATAAATCCGAGATGCTCGGGTATTTGGTCTCGAAGGTCGGTAGGTTTGTGGAGAATGAAATGATGCGCAATATCATTGGGCAACCCCGAAGCGGCTTCAATATCCGTGATATTATGGATAATCGCAAGATACTCATTGCGAATCTCTCCAAGGGCAAAATGGGGGAAGTGAATTCCTCGCTTTTAGGCATGATACTTGTTTCCAAACTTCAGATGGCCGCTATGGCCAGGGGCGATATAACCCAGGAAGGCCGCGCCGACTTCTATTTGTATATTGACGAATTTCAGAATTTTACGACCGATTCCATTGCAACTATTCTTTCCGAAGCGCGGAAATATCGCCTCAATCTTATTATGGCTCACCAGTTCATCGCGCAACTTCCGGAGAATATTAAGAACGCGGCTTTTGGCAATGTCGGGTCGCTGTGTGCGCTGCGCGTCGGCGCGGATGATGGTGAGTATCTGGCCAAACAATTTGAGCCGGCTTTTTCGCAGCAGGACCTTTTGAATCTTGACAACTTCAATGCGGTGGTAAAGCTCATGATACGCGGACAGACCTCCCGCCCCTTCAACACGCTTGTACATAAACCATGGGAGCGGGGTGTGAAGCCGGATCTACAAGCCGCCCAGGCACTCAAAGAATTCTCGCGTCTCACGTACGGCAGAGCGCGAGAGGTGGTGCAAAAAGAGATCCTGGAGCGTTCCCAGCTTGCCCGCCCTGTTGCTGCGCCATCGGCGATGACTCCCGGGGAAAGTAATAAATAAAACTCCTTTTTATTAATTAAGAGAACGTTTTTATGGAAAATGCTTCATCGATTCCGGTGACGCCCGTAGGCGCGGGGCAGCCTGTTGCATCCCGGGGGCTTAAGCTTTCGGACACCATTGCAATTCTTGTTATAGGAGAATTATTCGCCTGGCTTCTTATGGTGGTGCGCAAGGGCGCGGAACTTGCTGTGCCGCAGGCCATCATGTATTCCCTGCCCATCGTGATGCCGCTTGTGGCACTTGGGTGTTTGTGGGTTATGGCAATCCTGGGGCGAAGACGGCCGACGCTCTTCCAGCTCGGCAAATATGCGGCAATCGGTTTTTTTAACACGGCGCTTGATTTTGCGATTTTTAATTCCTTGGTGCTCTTAACGAATATCGAACCAAGGGGCGCACGTGCGGGGCTTCTTACCACGATTTCATTTACGATAGCGGTCATAAACTCATATCTCTGGAATAAATACTGGACATTCCGCTCAAAAGGTCCTGCGCGGGTTGGTGAGTTCGCGCAATTCGTGGTTGTGGCGCTTGTCGGGCTTGTTCTGGTGAGCGGATTTCTCACGGTAATGACTAAGTTTATCGAACCGCCCTACGGGCTCAACATCCGCCAGTGGGCTAATGCCGTGAAAGTAATGTCTATTTTCATCAGCCTTGCCTGGAACTTTTCCGGATACAAATTCATAGTGTTCCGCACGAAGAAAGTGGTTTGAAGATTGTCAAAACCGCCCATCGGTAAGCCGAGGAGCGGTTTTGGTATTAAAAAATATGGGCTACACCGTTCGTCTGGTGTAGCCCTTTGGCCCACAGTCAACTGGTCTCGGTCGTTTGCGCCACTCGAAGAAAAACCATCCGATTGTGCGCCTCGGCGAGGCCGATGCGAAATTTTTGAATGTACACTCCTGCGGTGAGGGAGTCCCCAAAGATTTTCTCCGCCAAGGATTTCTCAAGCGCTCCAACCTCGGCCTTCAAAGCCGTGATGGCAGACTCGATCTTCCCGACATCTGCGGCCTCGCTTGCTGCGACCAGAGATTCGAATAACCTCTGTCCGGCAAGCAAACACTCCTTTTCGGATGGCGAGTATGACTCCTTGTGGCGCCACACCATTCGCCCCTTCCCCCCACATATCAGTCTCACAGGGATCATTGGCGTGCCACAGCGGCAAATGGACTCACCGGAGCTGACAGAATCGATGATTCTTCCTACCTTTCTTCCCATGTCCGATCTCCTTTCAGGGCAAAATGAGAGCAATTCTTATTTACTAGTATAATCTACTTTATAATAATTGTCAAGGTCTGGCGCTTTTCTAAGGAGAAGTGACAAATCCATGTTATCTGCGCACACAATGAGGTACAATACGAGCTATGAAAAAAGTACTGTTTTTCGGCATATTGGTTGTCGTTCTTGCAATAACCGGCGTGGCAGGAATTATCCTATATCATAAATATATTCGTGGTGCTCTGCCCGCTTTCAAAAATCCCTCCAAGGACATTGCGGAGCTTATCGAGAAAGCTGCGAAAGAACCGCAAAACCTCACGGGAATGCCGCTTACAATTCCTGCCGGATTTTCCATTTCTATTTTTGCAAAGAACCTTCCCGGAGCGCGCGTGATGGCGCAAGACCGTTTCGGGAATTTTTGGGTAAGCCAAACGGGGAAAGGAAAAATTTCTTTTCTAGAAGTTGCCGAAGGGAAAGTGGTAAGAGTCGCCGAAATGTTAAAAGGGCTTAAGAGTCCCCACGGGCTTGCATTCGATCCCGAGAACGGCACGATGCTCTACATCGCCGAAGAGGACAAGATCTCGCGCCTGCCGACATACTCCGATGGCCACTTGGAAAAAGTCATTGACCTCCCTTCGGGCGGCAGACATTTCACGCGCACGCTCGGCTTCGGACCCGACAATAAGCTATATGTTTCCATCGGCTCCACCTGCAATGTGTGCCACGAAGAAGATCCTCGAAATGCAAAAATTTTTTCTCTTAACCGCGACGGAAGCGATTTCAAAGAGTTCGCGCGTGGTTTGCGGAACGCCGTCTTTTTCACCTGGAGCTATGTCGACGGAAAGATGTGGGCAACCGAGATGGGCCGGGACGGGCTGGGAGACAATCTGCCGCCGGATGAGATAAACATCGTAGAGCAGGATAAAAACTACGGCTGGCCGACCTGTTACGGCAAAAACATCCACGACACCGAATTCGACAAAAATACGTATATCCGGAATCCCTGTATGGATCCGTTTGAAATGCCTTCAGTTGTCGATCTACCGGCACATTCTGCGCCATTGGGTCTTGCATTCGTCCCGGAAGAAGGCTGGCCGGAAGAGTATTGGTATAACCTTCTTGTCGCCTACCACGGCTCATGGAACCGCACCCAGCCCACCGGATACAAAGTGGCGCGCATAAAACTCGATGCGAAGGGAGCGTACCTGGGAACGGAAGATTTTATTACGGGCTGGCTTACAGCCGACAACGAAGCGCTTGGCCGTCCCGTTGATATACTTACAGTGCCCGGCGGTATTGCATACATTTCAGACGATAAGGCAGGCGTGATATATAAGCTTAGCTATCTTCGCAATGAAGAGCCCGGAGATGCTTCTGATAAATCGAGCCTTATTCGCCTTGATAATCCTCTTTCCGGCAGTATCGTGAAAAATCCCCTTACAGTTTCAGGTGAAGCGCGAGGCTATTGGTTTTTTGAAGCATCATTTCCCGTAAAGCTCCTCGATGGCAACGGAAAACTTCTTGTCGTACTGCCTGCGCAAGCCCAAGAAGAATGGATGACAGAAAATTTTGTTCCTTTCCGCGTAACCCTGGAGTTTGAAACCCCTGAAACCGAAACAGGAACGCTTGTGCTTGAGCGCGATAACCCCTCCGGCCTTCCGGAACACGCGGATGAATTAAGAGTCCCTATTCGGTTTCGTTAACAGGTAAACTTGACAAAAAGCATAACTATGTGCTATATTATCTTTGTAGTATACTTTGACAACTCGGAGGTGCGCCTTGCAGGAATACATAGGCAAAATCGGCGGTTTCGTCGTTTTTTGCGCGCACTTTCCGCTCTATGTAGCGATAGTGCGCAAAACAGTTAGGCCAAGTTTGGCCACGTGGGGCATGTGGTCTGTTCTGGCCAGCGCCATGGTAGCCAGCCAGATAGCGGCGGGTAAAAAAGATGTTTGGGGAATGCTCGCGGCGGCCACAGGAACAATCGTGGTCTTCATTCTTCTTCTGTTCTACGGGGAGAGAAAATGGACCGCGTTTGATACGCGTTGCTTGCTTCTATCAGCTCTGGGCGTGGTTGCCTGGGCAGTGTCTGGACCAGCAACGGCACAGATCGCATTTCTCGCATCGCTATTTATCGCAGGAGCATCGACGGTGAGAAATGCGTGGCAGAACCCGCAAAATGAGAGCAGGCTGGCTTGGGGAATGTTCGCTCTGGGTTTTGGCCTGACGGTCATAGCCATCACTAACTGGCACAGTCTGACGATGTGGGTACAGCCAGTATCGAGCACGATTTTTAATCTCGTGGTTTTTCTTCTGGCGCTTCGGTGCAAGGGGAAAGCCAAGGCATAAAGCCCGGACTCGCTATCACGCGATGCTCCGGGCTTCACTATTTTAAAGGACTAGAAAACCGCTCCATACAGGAAGCGGCCTTCTTTTTTTATGTCTTGTATTCCGCTTACTGCAAATCAAGCTGTTTTACCTTCTGCCAGGTTTTCTCGTCGAATACCGTAATACGCTGGGGTGAAAGGATGTAGAGATAATCGTCCAGGTACACTGCCCGCTCGGCTTGAACCTCGGCAAGCGTGGCAACAAGTTTGAGTTCATCGTTGTCGTAGGAGAACACGTACCCGCCGCGCGACCCGGGCAGGAAGAACACCTTGTGTTTTTGGTCGGCAAGGAACGCATGATGCGTTTGCGATACGCCGGACCAGTATTCGTTAAGATTGTACTTCGCTTTCTCCACAGGGTTTGCCGGATCCGACACATCGAACAGCGAAACTTTTACCTGTGATTGCTCCTGCCCAACGCCAAGCACCCTTGCGGGTGCAAGCGGATGGAGGTAAGAGGAAAATCCGGGAATTTTCAGCTCTCCGGCCTTCTTTGGATTTTTAGGATCGGAAAGGTCCAGCACGTAGAACGGGTCTATCTGCCGGAACGTGACTACGTACCCCCTGTCTTCTACGAACCGCGCGGAGTAAATGCGCTCGCCAAGACCCATGTCTTTCACCGACCCGATGATATTAAGACTCCCATCAAGTACATAGACGTCGTTTATGCTTTCAATTCCGGAACCGAATCCCAGACCGAAGGAATTGTTCCCTTCAACAGTGATTGCCACCCGAAGATTGCCTTTATATTCATCAAGAGAGAATTGATTCAGAAGCTGGCCCGGAATCTCTCCCGATGCGACGACCGAAAATTCCGCGATATCGATTTTTACAACAGCGGTTTTACTCAAATCGCGAGCGTGTTCTTTGAAGTAATCTTTAGCGCGATTCTGAAGTTCGTTTTCGAGCTTGAGCCGTATATCCTTATCGGAGCTTTCCAGCCGCTGCAGAATAAGCGCAAGCTCGGTCATTTTCGAGGTCTGGCTGATGTCGTAATCTTTGAGCTTCCTAATTTTTTCGAGAACTTCTCCTGGAATAAGATCTTTCCCTTTTTCGTTGAAAAAATTATAGACAATCTCCACGAAATCTGTCTCCAGAGGATGGGTGAGATACAGTGCATTTGGCGACATGGAAAGAATAGTTTGAGCGCTTGAGCCCACGACAGAAATACGGCCTTCTATGTTTCCGTCGGCGGGATTTACGGCCATCGCCGTGAAGGTAACATCCGCAGGCGCGGGACCCACAGGCCGCCAGATTTCAAAACACGGGATGGAAAGGGGACTGCCTTTTACAATCATCGGTACGACGGGACAGGGGTTATCGTATGCGATACCGGTGCGGGTTATTACGTAGAGTTTATCTTTATAGAGACGGGCATCCACCATGCCGGTGCTTTCCTTGAATTCAAGTTTCCAGACTTCTTTGGGACTTGAGGGATTTGAAATGTCGTAACCCCGGATATCTTCCGATTTTTGATACCCATAGCCATAATACTGCCCATGCGACTGCGGCAGAACAACAAGAACATTTTTAGAAACCAGCAAGGTGCCGTTTTTTTCAATTTTTGCGTAAGTTACAAGTTCGCTTGGCGGAAAAGCTTTGATGATTTTCGTGTGAGCCGGCGCGGGAGTCGGATAAGGAATAGGCATCCCTATTTCCGGGGAAATCATTTTGGCGTCTGGAGCCGGCATTCCCTGAACATCGGTCGGTGGCATCTCGAGAGTTTCGCGTATCATAGGCATCGGATAATACCGGGAAAATTGCTGGGAATAATATATTTCTTTGCCGTTCGTTTTTACGATATCGGGCTCGTCTATGCCCTGTACTTGTACGTTAGTTTGAGATACGCGTTCGGCTTGTCCACCCCCGCCGCCCTCGCTAAGCGGCATCGCGGCTGGCATGAGTGCATCTGTTGCGCCTACCATTCTTCCTGCGCTCAAAAATGATTTCATTCCAAATCCTTGTTGTTCTATAGCATCCAAAATATAGGATTTGAACTCTTCGTCGGAGGCAAATTTTTTAAGTCCTGCCTTTTGAAAAACCGGTGAAACACCAGGAGTTTGAGATTGAGAAGGATCGGCGCTTGCCGAGGGAGAAACTTGGGGAGCCATTGAAAACGGCCAGGTGTGAAGGTAAAATTTTGCGGACGTAGCATATCCTCCGGCAAGCACGATCGCCACGCCAAAGCCGGTGAGTAGAAGCTTCATGGAGACCGACGAGGATGCGGTTTCGTACGACTGTACCGCCGGCACAATCGTTGCTCGGTTTACTTGTCCCGAGTATTCCCGGGGGGCTTGCGCCGAGGAAGCACCCTCCTGTGTGCCGGATACGTCATAAGTTGCCAGAGCGTCTTTGATATCCGCTTCCGGCCAGCCCGCACCTAAAAGATCCTGGCGGATTGCTTCATCCGCAGTACCTGAGTTTTTTGCCTGCTTAATATAGTCTAACAATTTTTGATTTGGCATAATTTGACCTTAAGGATTATAAACGTGAATTCTACATATATAATACATCATTTTAAAAAAACGTACACGATGTATCCCAGTAAGAAATACGGCGCACCGTCGTGCCAGCCAGGATCGAACAAATAAAACTGGTCGCAGAAGCTACTTGGAGAGGAACCATTCTTTGAACGGTCAGTGGGCCAGCCGGGAACGCCGTATGACCAGCATCAGCACGAAAATCGCATTGGCAAGCACCAGGTAGGAGGGGTAAAGAGCCGTAACAAGAGAAAATTGTTTCAAGGCAACCAAGCCGATGGCAAATTTGACCACGCTAAGGAAGAAGGTGAGTAATGTTTCCTCATGGGGTTTTGTAAATGATTTGCGGAACGTCGGAACAAACCCAAGTGCGTCAATGATGGTGACCAGAACGATCGAAAGCAGAGGGCTCTTCGTGATAAACCACAAGACTAACGCCATAGCCGCGCCGAGCAAACTTGCCCAGTCTATCGGCAGAATGTTCTTTTTGCTTTGTTTCAGCGCAAAGAAAAAAATAATGAAATTTACGAAAGCAGAAAATCCGGTTACCCATGCGCCAGGTCCCCCGCCACCCGCCAACTGGCCGGCGCACCCGATGGATGACAACGTTCCCCACACAAGCCACGTAAAAGCATGCGGTTTTGTAGTACCGAGAAAAACATCTCGGAAGTAGGGAATGTAGCTTACAAACGCTACGAGAGTCGCGATAGCGCCAAGAATAATCTTATAGTCCATGGATGCTGAAATTCTCTTACAACAACTCTGCCATGCGCACTCCGAAGAAGCGCCCAAATAACTTTTCTCCTGCATCGCCGACCCCTTTCGGTTCTACGATACGTTCTTGCCAAGATGTCCCCGCACACGCCTAGTTAGCACGGATACTTAAGCCAGGTATCTCAAATATTTTCTGCCGCGAGGCAAAGCCGGAGACAAGCTTCACGCGCGAGGAAGCAATCCCAAAATGCCGGGCAAGCGCCCGCGCGATCGCATTATTTGCCCGGTCTTCTTTCGGAGGCTCTTTCACCAAAACCTTGAAGTGGGTCTTGTCGGCCTGTTCCACCCGCTCATTTTTCGCGTTCGGTTTCGCTCTCACAAATATTTTCATATTCCTAAGAATTTACCAATCCGTTTCCCAATCAGTTCAAACTAAGCAAAAGCACGAAAAGCGTCATAACGGTGAACGCAAAAAAGATCGCGAGGGTTGAGAAAAGAAGGGAAAGCGCTTCTTTTTTATTGCCGTCAAGGTACCACAAAATCGGCCTGCCAAAGAGCGCAAGACCCATGAAAGCCGCCGAAAACACAAGCAATAGGAGCATTGCGATAGGAACAAGAACTGTTTTTTGAGGTCCAAAATTTTTCGGCGCATAGAACATGAACGAGGCCACGGCGATAACATAGAGAGCCGCCCCTAGCGCGTTGAGCAAGGCGTTTATGATAATTGCGTGTTTTGTATCTTTATGAAAAAACATACGTTCTGCGATTTTTTAATACTTATATTGTGGCACAAGAATTCTTTATAAGGTCCCGTCTGAACTCCCTGTACCCTGGCTGGGTGTTGAAACGGGCATTCCTGTTGGAGGCGGTGATTCTTCAGGCGGATTGGGTAACGCCGCAGAAGAGCTTGCGGTCATTGCCCTTGGCGTTGTAATTACAGGGTCTGCCGGATTTAAGGTCTGCGTTTTGGATGGCGTGGGGGACGGTCCCTTTGATGGTTCTGCGGTTGGCTGTGGGGATGGGATCGGAGAGGAAATCGGCGAGATGCTTGGCAATTCTTCCACTCCGATTACGGCAGGGGAGGAACCTATATTTTCCGAATCCACATTGGCGGTGCCGCAGGTCATTTTACAATACCCAAGCCCCGCCGCCCCGGCCACTCCCGCTACCGCAAGCAAAGCCAATATGTTTTTTAAGATATCCTGGAGACGCTTTTGTGACGCGGCCTCTTTCTTCTTTTTCTCTTCATCCTCTTTCTTTTCACTCTCTTCCTCAAGCTCAAGCTCTATCGGTTCTTCAAAATCAAGGCTTGCCGAATTGATGCGATACTGTACCCGGCCTTCTTTGGCCGGGTCCTTCACCACATAGCCCAAATGACTGCCGCACTCTTTACACGACACCTCTTTTTGTATCTTGCCCGCAGGCATCACAGGGGTTAGCGTAAGGCGCTTGATATCCACGGGCTCCTTGAAACTCGGCCAGCCGGTGTTCGAATCAAATTTGGCATCGGAAGAAAAAAGCACGCTGTTACAGGCAGCGCACACGTATGTCCCCTTCGCTTCGCTATCCCAATACTTGCCGGTATAGGGCCGCTCCTCTCCTTTCTCGCGCATGACCCTATATTGTTCGGGATTCAATTTCTTTCTGAATCCTTGTTCGTCCATAAGAACATTAGATGTTTTAACTGTGATTTTTGCCAAGAAATAGGACCAAAAGGCACTTGCAATACTCCGAAACTCCCAGCATTTTTGATCCTTGTTTTAAAACCAGTTCTTTCTTTTGAAGAATATAAGGGAGATTGCGGCCAATGCGGACATCAATGCAAATACGATAAAGAACGAATGGGCAGATTGTTGGAACGGAAGCGGGATATTCATGCCATACATTCCGGTTACAATGATGAAGGGAAGAGCAATCGTGCCATAGACCGTCAGCACCTTTGATATCTCGTTGGTGCGTTGTGCCATGGTAGAGGCATAAACTTCAAGCGAACCGTTAAGCACGTCGCGGTATGTTTCAACGAATTCAATGACGCGGATAACGTGTTCATAGAGATCGCGGTAATAATTCTCAAGATCGCCATCGGTTTTAACGCGCGGATGCCTGATAAGCGTACTCACTACCTCGCGCATACCTCCGGCATTGCGGCGAAAGTCAATAAGGGTGCGCCTAATCTTGAATATTCGCTCAAGCGTTTGCGGTGTGGGATTCTTCCATGCGTCAGACTCAACGGCCTGGATGCCCTCTCCAATCCTATCAAGTGTTATCAGATAGTTATCGATAATCTCGTCGAGGATCGCATATACAAGATGATGCGTATCGGTCGCGTCAACATCGGCGGACTGGGAAAAACGTTCGCGAACGTGCTCGGCCAATGCTCCGGAACGTTCCTCAACCGTCACCAGCGATTCTGGTTTAATGAACATGTTGAAATCGTCAAAATGGAGCTGATTGATTTTTACCTCAAAACGGGCAATTTTAGCCACTACGAAAACGTAATTTTTGCGCTCAACGACTTTGGCGATCTGCCGCTTATGATAACAATCCTCTATATCGAGCTTATGGTATCCCTCTGCCTTGGCGAAGTCCTTAAACCGTTCATCGGGAGATACGATGATTGTACGCCAGGGGATGCCCGGCATCGGCTCACTAATAAATTTTTCAGATGAGTTCATATGAATGGCCCTAGTAATAAAATGCTCGACGGAGCGGTAAAAACTACCTTAATTAGCATACCACAAACTTCCTCGACATGCTTGGAACAAGAATATAACCCATAGGGTGCTTATATCCTTCAGAATACCGGCGTGGAGCAGTCTTGCAGGTCTTCTCGCGTAAGCGGCTGGCCGAGTCTTGCCCGCTCACTCATGAGCGAGCAGGGGAGCGCAAGGGGTGATGGGGTGAACCCCATCTCAAATTGCTGGGTCGAAAGCCCTCCTCGATGTTCAAAATGGGGGTCGTCAACCTGCTCCAGGGCGCAATATTGACCGATCTTTGCAAGCCGCTTCCAATTGATATCAAACCCCTTCCACCGGTCCACCACATCCACCGCATATCCGTAGTTATGAATGCTCTTGCCCGCTTCAGCCCAGCTTACAATATGCCCATCTACGGTCCGTCCTTGTTGATATAATTCGGCTTGTTCCTTTATGGTACGAAAACCGGATGTGATGCGCAGGGTATATCCGTAAACGGCGGCGACAGGAATAAAACATTCGTTCACTTGGGTTATAAAGTTCGCGTTCAGTTCTGTCGGCATGGGAGGCGGGGTGGGGCGGATATACGGTTCCGATGACGAAAATTCTTTGAGTAGCCGGTTGTGCTGAAAAGTCAGAACCGCTCCGCCAAAAACCACAAATAAAAAGATCGCCACGATAGGTCCTCGATTCGTTTTCTTTTTTTTGAAAAATTTTAGCATAAAAAAGATTCTTTGCACGCGGGGGCTCCAACCCTCATTTTAACCGTTCGATGATATCCCGTCTAGAACTCATGTCTTTTTATGCGTGTTAAGATAAACAAAAACAGCCCACAGGGAGCCATTCAGGGTATTTGGACGAGTTTATCTCCGGTAACTACGCAAGTTAAGATGTAAGATCAACTTCTATAAGAATAAAACGAGAAGCTTCTTTTGCTTTGATGTTCAGCATGCCTTCCTCGGATATTCTTGCCTGGTCACCCGGTAAGAGTTCGCTTCCATGGATCTCAAGTGTCCCTTGTGTAACATACACGAAGGCGCCGTGCGAAGGCCGGACATTGAAGGTAGCCAAGCCGGCTTTCTTAAGTGTTCCAAGATACACGGTTGCATCGGCTGTAATGGGAATTGCGCCGGGAAGACTCTCGCCCGAGGCCACCGGCAGAAGCCCACTCTCTTCTTTACTCGGTAAGAACGTTTGCTGATGATATGCGGGAGTAATTTGCTGTTTTCTTGGTCCGAGCCATATCTGATACAGATGCACCGAGGTTTTCCCATGGTTGAATTCCGAATGGACAACCCCTTTGCCTGCCGACATGTGCTGAACATCACCCGGACGCACAATCCCTTTGTTCCCGGCATTATCCTCGTGCGCGAGCTCTCCTTCAAGAACGACGGTCACTATCTCCATGTTTGCGTGCGGATGCGGCGGGAAACCCGTTTTTGCTGCGACAATGTCATCATTGAACACGCGCAGGTTCCCGAAGTTCATGTTCTCCGGGTCATGGTACGTATCAAAAGAAAAAAGCCAGTAGGTTCTGAGCCACTCCAGGTCGGTATAATGTCGATTCTTGGCTTTAATAATGCGCATGGTCGCGGATGAAGTCTATTTCGTTCTCTTGGAATGGATGAATTCCAATTTCTTATCCCGTCTTAAACTTTTTAGCCGGGCTTCTTTTTTTAACGCCGTGCTTCGAGAACCGCAACGCTCGGCATATAAAATTTTTTTAACCCCATGCGACCTGGTATAGCGTCCCCCTTTGCCCTCTTTATGCTCGGCAAATCTCCGCCTGACGTCGGTGGCGATACCGGTGTAAATACTGCCGTCTTTGCATCGAATAAGATAGACGGAATACATACTTTTATTTTTCCGACTTTATCTTGTTAAGTATCTTTTTTACTTTTTCCACGCTATCCCAATCATAAATAGAGAGCGGTAACACGTTTTTTTGTATTTTTTTGAGCAAAGCTATTTTCTTTTTCATTTCTGCTGCGCCTATCGTGTCGCTTTTGGAGAGGAAGAGGAATTCGGTTTTCTTTGCCAACATTTTGTTATGAGCGGCAAGTTCTTTTTTTATTGTTTTATAATCCCGTACTACGTTAGAAGATTCCGCCGACAGCAGATGAAAAAGGACCTTTGTTCGCTCAATGTGGCGCAGAAATTTTGTGCCGAGACCCTTCCCATCCGACGCCCCTTCGATGAGCCCCGGAACGTCCGCCAAGATAAGCTCCCAGTAGGCCCCCAGATTTGGTTCCAGGGTCGTGAACGGATAATTCGCAACCTTGCTTTTTGCCCGCGTAAGTTCGTTAAGCAGGCTTGATTTTCCGGCATTGGGCAGGCCGATCAATCCCACATCGGCAATAAACTTAAGTTCCAGGCGCAGAGTAAAATGTTCGCCGGGCCGGCCTTCTTGGTACTGGGTGGGCGTGGTGTTGCGTGCCGAACGGAAATGAAAATTTCCCTTTCCGCCAATGCCTCCCTTGGCAACGAGTATCTTCTGCCCTATTTTCAACACCTCTTGGGCTCTGTCCGTTCCAATTTCTCGGATAACCGTTCCGATGGGAACTTTCAATATCAGGTCGTCTCCGTTGGAACCATCGCGGAATTGCGGCATACCGGTGCCGCCATGTTCCGTTACCACATCTTTCGCGTATCGGAATTGGCCCAATGCGTTCAGGTCCGACACGCCTTCAAAATAAATACTGCCGCCTCTGCCACCAGACCCGCCGGCTGGACCCAAGCTCATAAGATTTTTGTTGAACGCAACAGCGCCCTTTCCGCCATTGCCGGCCTTCACTTTAACTTTGACATCGTCAATGAGCATAGGTTTGTTTTTTGGATGGGTCCTTCAAAAACCGCCCGAAGGGCGGTTTTAAATACAAAGTAGTGTTAGGCGGCCATGCTTTTTAGCTTCTCCGCGGAAAGCGAGGTAAGCCACAGAAGAAAAGGTCTGCGAAGCCTGTCGGTAGGCCACAGGTCATTTTTGAACAATGACGCTTTTTCTATCCGGAAGGAAGATAGCGCAACCATGGTTGTCTGCAAATTTGGCGGCGATAGCCTGTTATGGTCTGCTAAAAATTGCTCCTTGTTTGTCATAGGGAATTGCCGATTTTGAATCTTTTGCTTCTGTACCCATCATACACGTATCCTGCGAATAATCAAGCTCGTAAGCACCCCAACAGCCATTCCGCCTAAAGTATCCGAGGGATAATGCACCCTCGCAATGTTGCGTCTGGCTCTGTGGCTTTTTCTACGCCCTGATGTTGCCTATGATGCTCTTGGCTGTCTCGTGCATCATTTTGGAAATAGTGCTGAGCATCTGCAGGGTCCGCGACTGTTTCTGCAGCATGTTTTGAAGGTCGATATCCGCAAGCTGGGTATCGTCCTGGGCACTCCCCGAACCCGCTTCCCGCACCTGCGTTTGCATCGTCTGTTTCACGCCGCCCAGGCCCTTCTCAACTTCCGTCTGGATGTCGGCCGCCGTCACGGGCTTGCTGAAGAAAAACGAGAGCCAGGGAAAACGCACCTTCACGCGGTCCGCATCAACCCCAATCTCCGCCGTAAGAGACGAATTGAATATCCCGAGGAATTTCGCGGGCATCTGGTAGGAGAGCTCCACCACATGCTCCTTTATCTTGATGCCTTTGATGGCCGGATCATTCAGTACGACCGCGCCGGTATACACTTCCAGGTCCGAAGGGGTTTTCACGTCTCCGGAACGGGAGAGTATCTCTTCTTTTTTCTTGGGGTCCCAGCCGCGCACCCCAACCCTTCCTGCCTGTTCCAAGGCATTCAAACGGGCGCGGAATGCTTCCAAATCGCCTTCGGTGTACTCCAGTCCCTGGAACATTGAGTCTCTTTCCGCGCTTCCCGATCGGATCTTATCGCTTGTTTCTCCCACACCGCCGTCACCCCCTTGTATTCGCAGGAGATCAAAATCCGGATCGCCGGGCGGCAAACTGGGTTGAGGTTTTATGCGTAAAAGATCAAAATCCGGATCTCCTATCATAACATCATCTAATCCATCTCGATCAAGGTCTCCTATTACGGGATTCTCCTTTGCGGCTGATGAC
This sequence comes from bacterium, assembly GCA_030649025.1. NCBI lineage: Bacteria > bacterium. Next base: position 57,579 of record JAUSGO010000022.1, read on the forward strand.
GGCGATGGACTTGATTCCACGATCTGGCCGTTCGATTCCTTGCCGCATCCCCAATGGTCTCCTCCGACCGGAATGCACATCATGGAATATCCGGTGGGACAATCAAGGGCCGGTTTTGCCTGGCCGTCGCAATTGGTGCGTTCGTTAACGCCCGAAGGGGTAGGCGTCGCCTTTGCATCCTGTGTGGGTGAAGGCTGGGGCGTAACAGCCGTTAGAGTGTCATTACCGGGAGTAGCTTTTGGGGTCGGGGTGGGGGCAGGTGTTTGGCTTGGGAAGGCGATTGTTCCCGCTGTCGGCTCTGCGGTGGGAAGTTCTGATGGGTAGGGCGTAGGAGTCGCGATGGGGCGGTTGAGCGAATCATACATATACTCCTCCGCAAACACCGGAAGACCGACAAGAAGCGCTACACACATTGCGATGATTGTTTTTTTCATATAAAACATATAATCAAATAAGTTCTTCCAGCATAACAAAATTCCGGGACTTATGCGAGCTCCGGAATCTTAAGAGCATGCACCACGCATGCCGCGCAGATAAGCCCGATATCCTTGTCATGCTGCACCGATCTTATTTCCCGCACGTGAAATCCAACGTGCTTTGTTTGCATGAGCAGAAATATTTGATGCCCTGGTCCGATGTCTGCCCCAGGCAGTATCCTGTGTTGCACTCTCCCCCGTGCGCGCATTCCTGCCCGGCCTTCTTGGTGGGCCCCGTTTTAGTATCCACGGTGATGGTTTCGGTGCAGAAATCAAGCGGAGGTGCCTGGTTTCCGCGCGGACGGTCTCCGTCAAATGCGCACCGCTGGGGTTTCAATTCCTGCGGATTTGTTTTGCAGGGCTTGGCGCAAACAACGAGGCCGTTATCCTGGCACAACACGGCGGTGGCAAAACGCGAATCCATGGCGGTAACGCAAAAGTGGTCTGCCGCGGCAAGCGCTCCGCACGTCACCAGTTTCTTGTTCTGCTGGTAGAATTCGCATACATACGAGTCCACCGGCACATCCGTTTCAACCGTGCCCTGCGGTCCCTGCACTTTCACGGTTACATGCTTCTCTTGTTTTATGGTAAGGCGTGCGAGCTTTTCTCGGAAGAAGTCAAAAGCGCGCGCGACCGTACTACGGAAACTTCCCCACCATCTTCCCGGGACATTCCATAAATTTTTTGTGCCACCTGCTGGCTTCACAACCTCAACGACCTCATCTCCCGGAGTGCACTCAACATACATCTCCCGATACAAATCTCCTATCTGCGTTGCGCAGTCCGCGTTCACATTACAATTCGGGCATATGTGGCAGGTATTTTTCTCGTTTCCGCACACGCCCCCCTGCGGTGCGCCATCGCAATAAAACCCAGCCTTGCTCCCATTCATATCGCTCTTTTTTGCCGCACCAGGATGCGTAGCCATACACACGTCGGACGTAAGGGCCGTATACCCAACACAGGTTTTTCCTAATGCGACACAGACTTCGTTGCCCGAATCCATCGTGGCATCCTGGGAAGTTACCACATAATACGTCTTGCCGTTATACGGCACCGACTGGGGCTCGGCCTGGGCCAAAAACCCGATGCCCAGCACCCCAATAAGAACAATAAAAACAAAACTGGCAAACCAAAATGTTTTTTTCATAATACCGAGGATAAATAATATATGATTATATATGCCAGTATAGCAGACCGTGCATCCTTAAGCAATGAGGAAAACTATAAAAAAAGCCGGGCTTTCGCGACCCGGCTTTCGGAATTACAAAAATCTCAACAAAAGACATTAGAACATTTTCTTGCCAAACGCATTCCAGCGCTGCCAGAGGTGCCACGCCGTAGCAAGATACAAAAGTCCGACAACAAAAAAGATGATGCGGCCCGATACAATCGACATGCCGAGGTTCTTTCCCATAAGACCTGTCAAACCCAAATTAATGCCCGATACAACACTCACAAAAAATGCGATTTTATCTTTTTGATCCGTTTCGCCAAAAAGCTTCATACCACTCGTGTTCCAGCGAAACAGCATATACGCCGATGCCGCGCCCGATACTATCCACGCCAGGGTTAAAAGCGAACTCAAGGGGCTATAGAGGCCGGGAAAAGGGTTAAATGCCAGTAAGGGCGGAACTCCGCCGATAAAAAGAGCTAGAGACGCTACAACAAGACGCGCCTCCGACCACATGAAGCTGTAGTATTCAAGCTTCGCCGGATGCGTAAGTTCTTTAATGTTCATATATATGTATTATGAAATAATGTTCCCCATGATAGCACGCGCACCCACACCTCTGTCTACTCCGGAATGTTGTACAAGACTTCTAGAAATTTCCGGCAGTCGGCAACGCGGAACTCTCAACTGCAGGACGAAAACTTTTGCCTACGGCAAGGCCCGCGATCGAGCCGAAGATGGCTCCCGCAAGAAACTCCGAAAACCAATGGATGCCGACAGTGGCAACCCCGATGCCGACATAGAACGCATAGAGAAGAGCAAGAATGCGGACCATCCGGTTTTTCGGAAAAAGCGCGATAAGCGCGCAAGCGACCGCGAAAGAAACCGTGGTGTGGCTCGACGGCCAACCCCAGAACACTCCTCCCCGTAGAAATCCGAACCTAAAATTTTCGCTGATGTCCACCAGAGCGCTTCCATCAAAAAATTTCGGTTGCATCCGGCCGGTGAATGCCTTGTAGAACCAAGAAAGAAAAAGTCCTACAAGCGCCGCCTGTCCCATGGCGCCCGCAATAAGCACAATGCCGCTTCTCTCTCGCCATTTTCCATAGAAGTACATGCTAAGCGGAACAATAATGGGGAGAAGGCCGCCAAGTACCAGTGCGGGCACGAAATACGATCGAACGCTTGCATGCTGTGCTGCCACGTAATAGTTCCAGTCAAACCCCGAGGTGACGCATATCCATGTAAGCGCTATCGCAAGAGCGTGCCACGGCAGAATCCGCGGACGGAAGCACGCGGCAGCATTTCTCCAGAAGCCCCGGAAGAGAGTGCGAAAGAGGAAAAATTCTTTCGGCAATTCATTCGGCCTTCCGTGTTCATTTAGTTTACCGTTGTTGTCCATACCACACAGTGTATCTCTTTTCCCCTGCCCGAACAACGTGATGCTCTAAAACGCGGGCGAGGCGAGTGTGGCCCATGCCGTGAAGGAAAAGTTCGAAAAGCGGATCCGCGATCAGCTATTGACTAATATATTAAGATGCGGTATAATCTTATCAGCAGTACGTTGAAACTGATAAGGAGGCTGAAATGCGACGGATAATCGCAACAATCGCTGTTTTGTTTTTTATTCAGATTGCCGTAGCATTTCCCGCGAAGGCGGAAAAACTGCGGCATACCACCACCCCGGCCACTCCCGTCTGGAAGCAGGTCGGACGTCAGGCTCTTTGGCTGGTGAATTGGGACTGGAAATTGGCTCTGGGCGGATGGACCGTGCGGTTTCATCCTGGGCGGCTCGACGTTCTCGGCATTACTACGCTGGACGAGAGCCGAGTGGATATTTGGGTCCGGCGAAAGCAATCACCGGAGTCGGTGGCAGGGACGATAGTGCATGAACTTGCGCATGCATTCGACCACAAGTATCTTACTTTCGATATGCGCAAGGCTTGGATTGCTGCGCGAAATTTGCCGCCGGACACCCGGTGGTATACGCCGTGCAGCGGTTGCCGCGACCGCGGTTTATGCGACGATTGCGCGGACTATCATTTTGGGTCCGGCGATTTCGCGGAATGCGTAAGTTGGACACTGCAGGGACCAGCTTACGAATTTCAGAGTCTCCTTGGGCCGCCGCCGAACGAAGCGCAACAGGCGCTTATCCGGCAGTGGCTTACGGAATTGCCTCAAGCGGGCGGAAAGTAATTCTCCGCCCGTTTTTTATTGAGGTTCTCTTTACTTTCTTATTTAACAAAATAAGCAAGTAAAGAGATGAACAATGGTCTGGCGGATAATGGGAAAGGCAATATCAGGCATGACTGCCCGCCACGTATCCGGTGGTCCAGCACAATTGCAAAGAGTAGCCGCCGGAGGGACGGCGCACGTGCAGAAGGTCTCCGGTGATGTAGAGATTATCGAAAAGCAGTGAGCGCATGGTCTTCATATCCATCTCTTCCAGCACCACGCCTCCATCCGCCACGACAGCCCGGTCAAACCCCATAAGATGGGTGATGGTAAGCGGCAAGGCTTTCAGCGTGCGTGCTATCAGCTTTCGTTCTTCTTTGGTCACGCTGTGTACTTTTTTCTTCTCATCTATTTTGGAAAGAAGTTTTAAAAGATGGGTAGATGTGCCTGGGGGCGCTATCTCTTTAAAAACATTCTTCAGGTCCCTGTTCTTGTTCGCATCAAACGCCTTCCGTATGCGCTCATCCAACGCCCCCAAGTCGAGCTCCGGAAATGCATCAATGATGGCGGTTGCCGTTCCTGCCTGAAGCATATCTCCTACTTTGTCGGCGCTATTTAATATGATGGGGCCGGAAATTCCAAAATGCGTGAATAGCAAACTGCCAGTGCGCGAAAACTGTTTTTTGCCTTCCACAGAGAACGTGATTTTCATGGATTTGAGCGTTACGCCCGCAAGCGCCTTCACCCATGCCTCGCGGACTGCCAGAGGCACAATAGTGGGCGTTGGCGCCTTCACTTTGTGCCCCAGGTCTCTTAACCACGCAAAGCCGTCTCCCGTTGAGCCCGTCTCGGCGTGCGACATGCCGCCTGTAGCAAGAATGATCGCTCCTGCTGTATACGAAACCGAGCCGCACTGTACGCCCAAAACCTTCCGGCCATCCGTATTAATACGCGTTGTCTTCGCTTCCGTGCACACCGTCACCTTACCGTCGCGAAGATATGTTTCGAGCACCCGGAATATATCAAGCGCTTTTTGCGTCTTGGGGAAAGCGCGTTTGCGGTCTTCCACAACTAACGGAAGCCCCCGCGATTCAAAAAACTTGAAAGTGCTCTCAACGCCAAATTGCGAAAATGGCGAGGGCAGAAAACGCCCGCCGTTGCCGTAGTGCGCGAGAAGCTTGTGCGTATCAAATTCCGCGTTGGTGACGTTGCATCTGCCTCCGCCCGTGATTTTTAGTTTTTCACCAAGACGCTTATTCTTTTCCAGAAGCAACACGCGCTTGCCTCTTTCGGCCGCGCGTCCGGCCGCCATCATGCCCGATGCCCCGCCTCCAATGACAATGACATCGAATATTTCCTGTCTCATTTTTATCAGCATACGCTCATCTCTACTACTTGCCTATTTAACAATATAAGCAAGTAGATGAATTAGGCTTCCAGGTCGAGCGTTTGGTCAATACGTATCTGACTCACAAATTCCGGTACGTGGCTTACCAGTATCATGGCTCCCGTGTAGGCATCTAAAGCCTTGGCAATAACGGGCAAGTGGCGGAAGTTCATATGATTCGTAGGCTCATCCAGGATAAGCAGTCCCGGTTTCTGCAGTACCAGCCGTGCCAGCGACACCAAGCCTTTCTGGCCCTCCGAGAGACTGCCTACTTTGGCCTTAATGGCCTCCGAGTTTATTAAAAATCCCGCGGCAACGGAGCGGAGCTTTTCTTCGTCCACTTCATTTGTTGCCGACGCGAGCGACTGATATACCGTGTCTTCCGGCTTCAGCATAGAGAAATCCTGGCGGTAATATCCCACTTTCACGCCCGAAGTAATATGGGCCCCTTTTGCCGTGCCGTGCGCCAGAGACTCAAGCAGAGTGGACTTACCAATGCCGTTGGGACCTATAAGAAGCAGATGTTCATTTCTGCGAAGCGAAATATTAGTTTTCTTTGTGACCACTTTGTGGTTTTTCATGAGAGAAAACGAAGTCACCGACAAAAGCTCCCCTGAAACTTCAATGTCTGCCGGAATGGCGAAGGGACGGATGGTTTTGTCTTCCTTGCGCACATCAACCTGCTCTTCTTCAAGTTCCGCGGCTTTCTCGCGCATACGTTTGGCAAGCAATCGCAATCGTCCTCCCTTCATGGCAAAAAAGTTTGCCTTCTCTTTTTTCTCTATTGCCTCCTTGGCAAGTCGCGCATTCTTGCTGTTCTCTTTTTCGATGCGCACAGCTATTTGCGCCACCACATCGAAATAGTTTCCAATATAATTTTCCAGAAAGTGCGTGAATACATCCAGATAGAGCACGCCCTGGGTGAATGCATTCAAGAAATCAGCGTCATGTGAGATGACAATGCATGTGTTGGGGTAGCCAATAATGAACTTGGTGAGATGCGCAATGCCCGCCTTATCCAGATTGTTGGTCGGCTCGTCCAAAAGCAGAACATCCGGTTCCTGGATAAGTGCCGCGGCAAGTAGCAGCCGCGCCTGCTGGCCCCCGGAGCACGCCGTAATCCGCCGCTCAAGGGGTACCGATAAATTCACTGCCTCCAGCGCCGAGGCTATGCGCGGATCGATATCGTATATTTTTTTTGGGAACGACCTCTCAAAAAATTCCCGTATCGTGAGCTTCAAATATTCATGCGGCATGGCCTGCTTTGCTAGGGCGACAGTAAGTTCGGAGTCCACAATAACCTTGCCACGGTCCGGACGGAGTTCTTTCGTGATGAGATGGAACAGCGTGCTTTTGCCCGCCCCATTCTGTCCCATCAGGGTCAACTTCGCGCCGCGTCTCACGCTAAAACTCACCCCTTCCAAAATGGGTTTATGTGGCCCTCGCTCGAACGAGACCTCTTCAAATCGCATAATAACTTCGTTTTTAGCCATACAGGATTGCCGCTGTAGACAGCAAACTCTATAGTTCTAGACTCCCAGTTCTGAACCGCAAAAAACGGCAGTTTTTGAATTTCATACTTCAGAACCCAATTTTAAATCAAAAAGCCCGTGTTTACGCTGAAACCGGTGTTTGCGGGTATAGTAAAAGCACATCAAATACCGTTTTATATATCTCCTTTTACGAGCGGGGGTCTGGGACTATGCTAAAATGGGACTATGCGGCTACTGCTTCCAGCGATTTGTCCGAAGGCATACTAAATAAATCTGGCCTTGCATCCCGCAATTGTTTAAGCGCGAGGTTCGCCGCCGTGAGGGTGGCGTAGTTTCTGAATGGCGCGGAAGCATCTGCCGCGCCTCCGGTATTATGGTGAGCTTTTTCATGTATGTATACATCAGCAGCATGCTCCATGCCTGCAGCCAGAGTAGACCTGTGAAGATGGATTGAAAATCCATCGCTAAAACCAGCGGCAACGACCTGACCGGCCTTTTTTGCTTTATATACTCTGATCTCCGATGGCCGGTTATTGGGCAGGTAGACATCAATGGCAGTAAGTGTTTCTAAAAGTTCTTTTTCTTCTGTGCTTAATTCTTCGTTCGGAATATGTTCCACATCGGTCATTTCACGTAGTCGATCCATATAGGTTGGAAGGCCAACTGTCTCAAGCGCCGAACAAACCGCCGAGGGGAAAGTAACAAGTTCCAGTCCCACGTGTTGATTCTCATGCATTGCGTCAAAGTCTTGGGATCGGACATCGCGTATGGCGGTATTTTTTCCAAACATTTCTTGAAAAACACGTTTCCATGTCTCCCCATCTTTTGGCCAGAACTTTGTTTCGAATTCGAGTTTTTCCGCACCGCTCCAATTTTGACCTGCGGAATTTGCTTTGAATAAAAACTGTCTGATGGCATCCGGCGCGCTAAGTTCTGATAACGCATTCCCGATGAGTGGTTCCAATTCATCTTTTGCAACCTGCCGACGATCCCGATTTTTTATCTCAAGGTTAGGGAAATGATAGCTGAAGAGTAAGCTATGCTGGCCTGGTATAAGAATCTGCTTGACATAGAGCATTCCTCCGTCGAGAGATAATATATCTCCCACAGATGTCCTTTGTACCGGCTGGAGTCGTTCAAAAGAAAGTATCTTTGTATCTATGTTACGGAACTCTTGAACAAGTTTTTGCGTTGGGTTTTCGAAAGTTGTAGAGCTCGACTGATACCGTTGCTCTGTATCATCGTCGGGCAATTTACCCTTTACGCCATGCGTTATCCGGTACACCACTCGGTCTACGCGTTTATCGCCAATTTCCTGTTGCTGGACTTCTGGTTTGGCAACCCATTGCTGGGAACGAAGCACCATCTCGTTGCCGCTTCGGAGTGCCGCGGCAGACACCATTTTAAGTCCTTCACCGAATTTTCCTGCACTTTCTGATCCTCCCTTGGTTGATTGTAATACACCGAGCCAGCGGTAGTCGTAGCCCCGTCCGTCATCGTATATCTTCAGGGCCGCTATCTGATCGCTAGCATAATCTTTAAATTCGTCATGGGAGTGCCATTTATTATCTCTTGTTTTAAAGCGGAGACCGAACATCGTTCCTCCCGAATCTCTTGGAAGGTGATTCTGCGCAGCGTCAAGTAACATGCGCTCCTCGTTCCATAATTCTTTTCCGTATTCAAGCGTCAAAGAGGTCGGCAGTATCTCCTCATATGAATCGGGTGTAGACTCCTTGTCGCTCTTAACGCCGGCTACAAGAAGCGCGTTTTTTAGTGCGTATGGGAAATTTATCCTTTTTAGGGGCTTATTCTTGAAAATCTCCGGAATTTCGTAATCAGTCTCAATAACCGCATCTTCACCAAATGCTTCATGGAAAGCAGTTTTCCATGCTTCCGGGTATTGTGGCTTGAGATGGTATAAGGAGCACTCCAGCGCATTCGGATTGAGCTGGCTTTTCTTAAGGAGGGTTTTAATAATGTTCTTGCGTGAAAGTTCCGACAAAACCGTTGCTATTTTTCTATCAAGGTTATCTGTGATGATGGCATCCCGATCGCGATTTGTTTCTGCGTCATCAAAGTTATAGGAGAGCAGGGAGTCCTCGGTTGTCACCTGAATGCCTTTTACAAAAAATCCGCCTGGTTCCGTATCCACAATCTGCCCTGTCGTACCGATAAATGCCGGCCGATAATTTTCCCGAAGAGCGAGGACCTTTTTCTCCATGCCCAGAACCTCGCGCACAAAAGGTTTCGTAGGATGTCGAAAGGTCGTTCGGGAACCGACCATGGGCTTTCCATCAAGATATTGGACGCCGAAGGAAAGCTGCTCTACCGGCTGTTGTTTTTGATGCCGCGTATCGTGGAAAGTAACCGGCTTGGCCATTGGTTTTGCGAGCCAATTCTGGGATTCATACTCCAAGTTGAGTCCCTCCCGAAGCGCTGCTGCCGCTACCATTTTCATTCCTTCGCCAAATTGCCCACGCGATTCTTGTTCGCCAGATTTTGTTGAATAGAGTAATGCAAGGCTCTTTGCATCAAAGCCCACACCATCGTCCACGAAACGCACGGCTTCAATTTTCTCCGGTTCAGCCCTAGCTTCTACCAAAGAAACCCACTCGCCATCTATCTGGCATTGCACCCACACGCGCTCACCCTTGGAATCGGTTGGCAAGTGGTTTTGTACGCCATCAAGACAGACTCTCTCAACTCCCCAATGCTTTTTCTCATAATCAAGCGTGAGAGAAGTATCGAGCGTTTCTTCACGCTCGATTTTTTCAGGCCTTTTTTGATTCAGAATTTCGTCATCAGCAAATTCCGGTGCATGTTCTACGACACGATCAATATGCCGCAGTTGCCGTAATGTGGCGACAGCTTTTTCTGCCAAAAGATAAGAACGGCTAGAGACGCCGTACTGCGGTATAGACTCTCTCCTTCTTCTAAAAGGCGGGATTGAGCGAAGCGTTGTTTCGAGATACGACTTCCACCTTTCCAGAGCAGTTTCCTCTTTCTCGCGATGTTCGGGTGCGTAACGATCGGTAAGTTGCAGTACGCGAGTTAAGCGCAAACGGTCCCGATCGTCAAGGTTGCCATGCTCAAGAAATTCCAGCATTTCAGTTCGTGATGACTCAAGCGTTTTTTGAGCTTCAAAAAATTGAGCTTCTGTGCGTGAATTTTCCATACAGTTATAGTATAGCAGAAATTCAATAATATTTCCAGCGGCGATTCAAAGGTAGTGGCCCCTTTGTCGGATCAAAAACCAAAAACAGTCTCCAAGAGGCTGTTTTTCATCGTGCGCGCGGAGAAGACGCCGGAAAAATCATAGGGCACCGATGATTTATGCGCGGACAAGTGACACGATGTGGTCTATCGCAGTGGCAAGGTCCGAATACTGCGGAATGCCGTACCGCTCGCAGACGATGTCGACATTGCCCTTCCGCCAAAAGCCGTCGGGACAGACGACCATCAGTTTGCCGCTTTGCGCATAGAGCCCCATTTCCAAAAGCGAAATGGGAGATTTGGTATTCGGGTCAAAATACATGACAATATGATCGCTTTTTGCAAGAGCATCAAGTTCCCACTCGACTTGCGCGCGAAAAGCAGGATTGTCTTTTCGCTGTTCCCAGGTTGCGTCCCAACCATCCCGCCGCGGGTTCAGCAGAACCACCATTTCATCCGTAAGTTTTTGCACGACCATAGCCTGCCAATGTTCCGCAGTATCCATTTCAATGCTTCCTGCAAGAAAAATCTTGGGGTCGGTGGTTTCCGGTATCTGCTGTAGTGGTTTTATTTCAAGCATAGTACCTATGAAGCCCGATTGTAAGCTTTCTTTAAGCCCCCAATAAATTTCTTAATTTTAATTACTTTTAAGTTTCCGTCTATGCTGCGGGAACCATTTTGAGAGAAATAATCGCTCATCTTAAGAGATTATGAGGAAAATTACCGAATCTTCTTTTGATGAACATCGGTACGGAGTGAAAGAAATGGATCCATGCCCTGAGATAGTGCTTTTTAACATAGATATTCTCGTTGCGCATGACCAGGAGACCGAATATCGCCAGGATTGTTTCTCGATAACGATCATGGTTATTTGTGCGCAGAGTTTCCCGCCATAGCGTTATAACCCTTTCGTTTTCAGGAATATCGAGAATGGTTTCTACGGAAAAAAGAGACTTCGTTCCCAGTACGCTGAATATTTCATGTGCATCCGGGTTGCCGATGGTGAGGTACTTGCCTTTGTAGGTGCAAAATATTCTTGGAAAAGGATCGTTCCCCGTTCGATCCTCTATAAAAAACGGAAGGTTAATGCGGCGCTCATCCAATTCTTTCTTTAAGCGCTTAATTTGTTTCTTCCCGTAATAATCGACGACGAAATGCTTGGGATGCGGGACAATGATTATCATCTCTCGCTTGTGCGAAATGTAATCCAGGAGCTCTCCTTCGGTAAGATTCGCGAAAATTTCTTTATTGGGCAGAATCCGATGATGAAGTTTTTCGATACTGGCCTTCAAGTCGTCATGATCTCCAAAAGTCAGCAATTCCCTTCTTGTCACCAGCTTCAATATGCCGTCGGCTAGCCCCTTTTTTATTTTCCACTGAATGCCCGGGACGACAAGTACCTTTTTTGTGGAAAAACTCATTGCCTGGTCTATCAATAACGGAACTACATTGTGGTCCGATATCCCCAAAATCGCATATTCATTTTCCTTTAATATTTTTTCTAAATATGCCACATACTCCTGAACGGTAGTCGAGCTGTCATGAGATCTATCCGAGTGAACATGAAAAAGAAAAAAGAGACGCTGATTCATGAAATAATTCTATCATGGTCTCATAAATATGTTTATGTTTGTCAACTGCGCTGACTCATGCGGGCGATTTAGGACGGTGCGGGAAAATTCTTGATGACCACAATGGATTTATTCAAAATAAAAAGTGCCGGTATTGGTGGCACTCACAGGCGTCCGTAGCGTCTGTAGATAGCATTTCGAGGGATACCGAAGAATGGGGTTGCGCCAGGCTTTAGTGTCACGGGGATCTCGTTTCGAATAACCCCGAACGTGTGTCCTTCGAATTTGTAGACCACAGTTCCGGCCCGAAGGTCTTTCTTTAAGCCGGATTCTTCTTTGGCGACTTTACGCAAAAGAACTAGTTTTTCCGCCACGGGATTTCTCCTCTCGATGAATTTTTTAGGATTTCAATTTTATTTTTAGAATAGCAGACATTGTAAGTCCCGTAAAGCTCCCTGTAGATATTTTTTTCGAGCAGGGGAATGGAATAGAACAAAATGGGAACCTTTTTAACGCCCTTTCTCTAAAAAGTTTTTACCCCGTCCAGCGCTAGCAGCCGGACGGGGTTTTTGTTTTTATTATACTCCTCCTTCTAAAATTTGTCAAGGTCTTAAGGTGCCGGATTTAAACTCGAATATAAATTATAGATTGCCATATTTAGAGCATGGATGCGGGTGTTCGCGTAAAGCGCCAGGGCAAAAAGATTTCTAGGCCGACAAGAATCAGGAACGATCCGAGCGCGCCCCAAAAACCCGCATATCGCATAGTATGTGCAAGACCGTTGCCCTTCTTGAGGATTTCAATATCGGTAACATAGACGACTTCACAGGCGCCATTGCCGGTGTCGGTGCGCGTAGTGCTGGTGTTTCTTGTGTAGAGCGTCTGGCCGCCTTTCATCTGTACGCGATAGTCTGCCAGGTACCCTTGCACGCGAACCTGGTCCCCGATGATTACGTTTCGTATGCGGTGGGCGACGTTCTCATCGGCAGGAATAAGATGGTTATTGGACCCCGAAAGACCGCTAAATGGAGGGGAGAAATCCTGTTCCCAGCGCCCAAAACAAGTAAACTCTCCGCTCGAGAACTTCACTTTTTTGTACGCCCCGCTTTTGATATTATCACCCCATACGACGCAAATATCTTTCATATTCCCCGGATCGTTCTTATGCGTAAAATCAAAAATATTGTCGGCATCGTACAGCGATACTACCAATCCATAGAGCTCATAGCTGTAGTGCGGCATGAGCGTGTAGGCATATCCTTTGATATCAATCTTGTTCGGCTCCACGACAACCGCCTCCTGTTTTGGCTCGTTCTCAAGCACCGCCGGAAGAATCTCGGCAGTACTGGGAAGGGCGGGTTTATAAAAGAAAGAGCCTGCGTAAGCAAGGAGCGAGATGTAAAGCATGCCTTTAAATGCCCGCGTGAGAAATTTCATTTAGAGATTTGTTGTGAACTGCGCAGCGTCCGGATCGCAATTGCACCGTCTATAAGATACACCACCAACAACCCATTCACGGCCAGGTTCCCTCCGGACAGCATCTCTGGTGTCGTGAGAAACACATATATCTTATTTCCGACAAGATACGCAATGAGCGCAATGGCGCTTGCAAGGTTCCGCCTGTATATGCCGTAGGCAAGCGCAAGAATAATAAACGCATCAACGGCCGCATAGGATTCGATATATCCCGTCACAACAGCTCCGAGCATGACAAGCCCGGCAAGCACCGCGGCAATGAATGCATTTCTGACTTTCTTCTCAAGCTTTCTCTGATTCACCTGGTCTAGGGCAGATGTGTCGCTTTCCCCGCCCGTCAACGTCGGCGCGCGGCTTGCAAGGCGTACCCCGAAATCTGCATGCTCTTGGGTGAGTTGAGGCGAAAGCGGGCTCGGTGCTGAAAATGTCGCCGGGGGCTCTGGTGCCAAAGTCTGAAGAAAAGGGTCTACCATCTTGCCGCAACTCCAACATTCCTCGCCCGCCCGCTTGATAACTACTCCGCAGTTGTTGCAATTCATATTTGTTTAGGCCCCACTATTTAATATTTATGATATCAATACTCCTCGAACGCACTCACCTATCACAAGTTGGCTTCCACGGACGGCTATTCGAGCGGGATTCCTGTCAGGTATGAATCTCTGTCGAAGCTATTAATCTCGTATACGGCGTCCCAATCATACCCAAGCCTCACAAAAGCTTCTGCCGTTTTAATCCATCGCTTTTCTCCAATATCTCCGCTTGGATACAGCCTGTACACCTTGGGGTCTTGCGCAACCGTTGCCCGTACAAGATCGGAGATTGCAAATGTATCCACCGCTGTCCGTGTCACCGTGATGACATTTTCCCAACGAAGATGCCCGTAACTATTAAATACTTTTGGGCTCAAGATAAGACGTTTGAATTGTTTGCCATTTTTATACTTCACGATATATACGTCTATATCCCCGGCCGCTCGTATCAATGCACCTTCCGTAATAGCGGGAGAACTGCTTGTCCAAAGGGGGTGGGCCGCAATAAATGCCCGCGTTGCGCTCCCGTAGTGTCCGTCCGGCGGAGAGATGCCCGCCGCCACCTGAAATTCCACGAGAGCCGCTTTCGTTATCACGCCAAAATAACCGGTCGCACCCGCGTCGGCAAGGCGCAAGGCGGCAACACCCGAATCAGCTTGTATCAAATATTTCTGGAGCGCCACGACCGCGGCGCCCGATGAGCCAATATCCAAATCGCTTATAGGAAGAGAGCCTCCCACACTTCCCGTCGTCGGTATGAACGCGAGAGCGTCCATAATAAGCAGGGGCAACGTAATATTGCCGGCGATGGCGCTGATAAATACGCCACGGAAGTTCGTCACAAGAAACCGCGACAGTGCAATACTGTCGGAAGTTTGCGCGAGAATTACGGAGAGATACCCTATTTTTTCTTGAAGCGAGAATTCTCCCGTCAGGCGCGGGAACGGGTCCACCGGCGTGCCGGAGCTGTTGTGTATCTCAAAGTGGAGATGCGCCGGTCCGCCCGAAGCGTTGCCGGTATTGCCTACATAGCCGATAAGAGACCCTTGAGCGAGTACCAGTCCGGAAACCACGCCCTCCCCGATGCGATCGAGATGATAATAAACAAATGTCTCGCCTCCGGGATTTGCCGTGTACACCGCGATTCCCTCGCTTGCGCCCGCATTCGTGCTTGTGTGCGTAACGACGGCATTGGTCGGCGAAATAATGGGCGTACCCTTAACGGCCATGATGTCTTCGCCTTCGTGCGTGCGTGCGCCGCCGTCACGCGGGTCACCAAAGTTCGGCTCGATGTCTTGGACCCCCACGCCAAAAAGTACCGGCATCATCACAACGGTACTGGCCGTGTCGCCTAACGCGCTGATTTTTTGCTGTAAACCGCCCGACTGCTCCCGATATTCCCGTATTCTTCGCTGGCGATCGCCTAAGGGCTCGCTTGAACCATCATACTGCAACCATGTTTTTGAAGTGGTCGCGGTATAGCTTGATGAACGTCTTGTCCGTGCCGCCGTCACTGCAGGCAGCACCGCAAACGCGAACAACAGGATCACAACCGCATAACACGCGGCATGCTTCAGAAATTTTCCATTGAGAGGGACCCTCATACAACTCAATTGTAGCACAGTAATGCAACTGACATAAGATGTTATCACTTCTTGGCGCTTTTCACATAAGCGGGAGATTCTACTTTTTCCATTATATTGCGCGATTACAAAAATAGCGTTATATCTCTCAACAAAACACCCACCTACATATATAAACCCAATTTTGCCGCAGTTGGCCAGAATGGTTTTCAGCGATATGTGATTTTAGGATTTACAGATAAAAATCTTTATGTGTTAGAAAGTCTTTTTTTATGGGAATGCGACCTATGTGTTTGGTGAGCGCTGGGAAGAACTCTCTAAGAAGACAAAAGCCGAAATTTTAAATGAGGGATCTCATCAGGAAAGATTCATTCACCACAAAAGCTGGACGAACGATATAAAAAAACTCTTTCAGGTAAAAAAGAAAAACCACCGATTCACTCAGCGGTTTTTCTTCTCTGGATACGGCACTCAGCCGATATGACGTGGGTGGGACGGAGAATCTCGTTTAGTGACGGCTTTAGGGCTCCGATACTAAACTAGACTGCTGCGGGGCTAGGAGTCGAATTAGTTCGGTCGCCCTAGGATCCTACCCTCGAATCTATTGCAAAATCTTGGCTCGGGCCACATGCACCGCAGGAGGATTCGAAATAAGCTAAGTTATTTCATCAAGCAAATTGTAGCCGGGGATCTGATCATTTTTTCCTTTTACTGCCTAGAAATCATCGCGGTTAGCGCGTTCCGGGTTATTTCGCCGAAGTATCCGTAGGTCGGCTTTATGCCGTATTTTTCCTGAAGCATCTTTACTGCATCACGAGTAATGCGGCCAAAATATCCGGTAACAAGATCCACCGGATAGCCAACCTCGTTTATCAGAAGGGCCTGAAGATGTCTTACGTCGTCGCCGGTCGAACCGATAGTCAAATTCCGCGAAAAGGCCGCAAGGCCATTGGTCTTTGTATGAGATTGGGCGGTTGAAGAAGCGGTGACCGTAAACGACGGATTCGAATCACCCATGGAGAAGTTTCTGGTTCCGTTACTGTCATTTCCTTCCGCCCAAATATTCGCATAGTATGTCTTTGACGGGCTAAGAGTGGGTCCAAAATAAGGCGAACTAAGGGGAGGCCCATTATACGTATATGTTCCCTCTGCTGTTCCTGCCGCTATAGAAAAACCGCCATAACCCCAGATATAATTAGCACCATCATAGACTTGTAGATTAAAAAGTCCTCCCGGCCAGCTACTCGGAACAGTCCAACGGAATTGAGGTGTGAGTGAATCTTGGACGCCGCTCGGACTCAAAATAGTAGTTTTGCTGACAATATTCCTCGCTATAGAAGACGCCGGACCCTCAACTCCGGAATTATTTAGAGCTACCAGGTAAGCGTTATATTCACCGGCTGCATAGGAAGACGACTGTCCAGCCGGGCCATACATACCCCAATATCCCCCTCCGGAAGTTGTACAATTTCTCATCATCCACGTGCCGGAATATATATAACCGCTGCATGTAGAATTTATCGAGGCGGGACTGGTAAAGGTCGCAACAGCGGAAAAGGAAGATTCGCCCGGTTTTTTCAGATATAGCCGGAAAGCTTGGACATCAGAAACGTTTGCCGAGTACGAAAATCCTATTGCAAGCTGATAAGTGCCTACGGGGGGCTGACCATTAAATCCTTTGTACCAGCCGATAGTAACGCTGGTTGGCGCAATGACTGATGTTGGCGTAGGAATTGGTGTTGGCGTAGGAGTTGGGGTTGGGGTGGGAGTTGGTGTGGGAACTGCGCCATCCCAGGCGAACTGGCCTCCGCTAAAGTTGAGAACCGCCTGAGAACAGCCGCTTTGGAGAGCATATCTATGGACTGGGGAGTAATGAACATTGCCGGCGCTATCAGTAAGACGGACGGTGGTATTATATTCTAGCGGCACGACATTGCTCAACGAGTGCTGGGTTTTATAGAGAGAATTGCCAACAGACCTACCTTCTTCAGGGTAACCGATGTAGATCTGAGCGGGAATGTCCGAGTTAACCGTGATGCTCTTGGCCGGCCATAAGGGCACATCGCCCAATGCAACATTATTCGTTGCGAGAGGACTGATAGTACGATCACCGTTCACCAGATCAAACAAGAAAGACCTTAAATATAAACTATTGTCTGGGTTGCGAAATATAGCAGCAACATGGCCTAGCTGAAGGTAGCAACTAGTATAAAACGGAAATGGTTTAGGTTTAACTGTGGTAACGTCCGTCGTTATAGTTGAGAAAGA